>PHDQ01000065.1 GCA_002841025.1 Bacteroidetes bacterium HGW-Bacteroidetes-13
GGCGACCACCAATCCATTGAAAACCATTTGAGCACCTACAGTTACCGGTTGAAAAACATGCGTCATTTTTTGCGCAAATGTCAGGCTGAAACCCTTTTTCTCATCGACGAATTCGGCAGTGGCTCCGATCCCGAATTGGGGGGTGCTTTGGCGGAAACCTTCCTCGAAGAGTTTTATCATCGCGGGGCTTTTGGCATGATTACGACCCATTACGCCAACCTGAAGATGCTCGCCAACGAATTGCCACACATGGCAAACGCCAACATGGTATTTGACCAACAGAGTTTAGAGCCTACTTTTCAGTTGAGATTGGGCGAAGCCGGAAGCTCCTACACCTTTGAAGTGGCTCAGAAAAACGGGATTCCGTTCGGACTCATCAACCGCGCCAAGAAAAAGGTTGAAAAAGGAAAACTTCGCTTTGACAAAACCATTTTGAGTTTGCAGAAAGAAAGAAGCAAATACGAATCTGAAACCGAAAA
Source organism: Bacteroidetes bacterium HGW-Bacteroidetes-13 (assembly GCA_002841025.1). GTDB lineage: Bacteria > Bacteroidota > Bacteroidia > Flavobacteriales > Flavobacteriaceae > UM-FILTER-40-17. Next base: position 480 of record PHDQ01000065.1, read on the forward strand.
ACTAAAAAAAGAATCGGAAGGACAGCGCGATTTATCGAAAAAGAACGAGGAGATTCAAATTAAAATTCAGGACAAACTCGAGCGTTATCAGGAGTTGTACGACACCCATCAGAAAACCATCTATTTGGGCAACAAAGTCAGTGAAATAGCCGATAAATATTTTCAAAATGGCAAGCGAAAAGAGTTGACCGCTGCTTTGATACGTTTGGTAGAAATCGAAAACAGCAAGAAGAAAAAACCAGAAATCGAATCTCCAAAAATCAAGGTTAAACCGACGAAAAAACCGATTGAACAAACGGCAATCATCAAAGAAATTGAACCCGAGTTGGAGAAAATTCGTCAAAAGAAAAAAGAAAAAAAGCACAAAGAAAAATCGGAAGCAGTCAAACCCGATTTACCAAAAAACATAGGGGATCGCGTGCGTTTGTTATCCGGAAAAGCCATTGGCACCATCGACAAAATCGAAAAGCACAAAGCCATCGTGAATTACGGTACTTTTACCACCAACGTCAATCTCGACCAACTCGAATTGGTCGAAAAAAGCAAAGCAAAATGATGGATCAACTTCCCAAAAACAAAGAAATTATCCTGTTTGACGGGGTTTGCAATCTGTGCAACGGCGCAGTTTTATTCATCATCAAACGCGACCGAGACGATGTGTTTAGATTTGTATCACTTCAGAGCGAATTGGGAAAAGAAATCATACGATACATCGGTGTGGACATTTCCAAAACCGACTCGATTGTTTGGTACAAACCCGGAGAAGCTTATTATTACAAATCGGATGCCGCACTTATGATCATCAACCACTTTGGCGGTATCTTGAGTCTGCTGAATGTTTTTAAAATTATCCCGGCTTCTTTGCGAAATTTATTGTACGACTTTATTGCAAAAAACCGATACAACTGGTTTGGCAAAAAAGAAAGTTGCATGATTCCCACGCCGGAGTTGCAGCAAAAGTTTTTATAAAAAACCACCAATCCTGATTTCCGAAAAAATATATTATCTTGATAGTCTAATCTCAATAATTCGGATATCGAATTATTGCTAATTTATCTAACAATTATTTTTGTTTTGTGTGAGGTACGTCAAAAGAAAAAGTATTCAATATCTTTGTAAAAACATTATTTTAAAGCATTCAATTATTTTTATTCATGACCATCGATTTTTCTAAATCTACCGATAATTTAGTTCCTGTCATCATTCAAGATGCACATACCAAAACCGTTTTGATGTTGGGTTATATGAACGAAGCCGCCTATCAAAAAACCATAGAAACCCAAAAAATTACTTTTTACAGCAGAAGCAAAAAACGTCTTTGGACCAAGGGTGAAGAAAGCGGTAATTTTTTGCTATTACACTCCATCAAAACTGATTGCGACCACGATACCTTGCTTATTCAAGCCAAGCCTTTAGGGCCGGTTTGCCATACGGGAAACGACACCTGTTGGGCAGAGAAAAATACCCCGCAATTTGGTTTCTTTTCTGAATTGGAAGCCATTATCAAGCAGCGAAAAGAAAATGCGACTTCCGACAAAAGTTATGTTGCCTCGCTTTTTGAAAAAGGCATCAACAAAATTGCACAAAAAGTTGGCGAAGAAGCGGTAGAAACTATCATTGAAGCCAAAGACAACAACGACGATTTATTTCTCAACGAAAGTGCAGATTTACTTTTCCACTACCTGATTTTACTGCAAGCTAAAGGATTCACTTTGAAAGACATCGAAAAAATATTAGCAGAAAGGCATCGCTAGCAATATTCAATGACTTGACATTATATCTGTTACCGTAAAATTAAAGGAAAATATAGCGTAATTACAAAATCAATTAGCTGTTCTTTTTTGGAATCTTTATCTACATCAAAAAAAAGAATTTTGATTTTTCAAACCTATCATTTGATGAGCGATATTCATTTTATCCAAAAAAATAAGTGTTTAAAAAAATTATTATGGTTGTAAAAACATTACCCATAACTAATTGATTATTAATACATAGTAAGCGTAAAATCAGACTTGGATATTGTAGAACAAACTTAAATTTTTAACACCAAACCTGCGAATTACGTAATCTTGCCTACGATTTTAAAAAAAGACTTCTGCATTTTGAAGTAAAAACAGGTAAAATTCTCAATAAAAAGCATGATTTTAAATAAATACAGTAAAACCGTCACACAAGATGAAACGCAACCTGCTGCCCAAGCCATGTTGCACGCCATCGGTCTGACCGATGACGATTTTCTAAAACCCATGATTGGCATCGCAAGTACCGGTTATGAGGGCAATCCTTGCAACATGCACTTGAATGATTTGTCCAAAGAAATCAAAAGTGGTATTCAACACGCCGGAATGACCGGACTTATATTTAACACCATCGGCGTTAGCGATGGCATATCAATGGGAACGCCCGGCATGCGGTTTTCTTTGCCTTCGAGAGATATTATCGCTGATTCAATTGAGACCGTTGTTCAGGCAATGAGTTATGACGGTTTGGTAACCGTCGTTGGCTGCGATAAAAATATGCCCGGCGCATTGATGGCCATGTTGCGGCTCAACCGACCTTCCATTTTGGTTTACGGTGGCACCATCGCCGCCGGTTGCCACAACGGCAAAAAATTGGATGTAGTCTCTGCTTTTGAGGCGTGGGGCGAAAAAGTTGCCGGTACCATCACCGAAAGAGAATTCAAAAATGTCATTCACAAAGCCTGTCCAGGTCCCGGTGCTTGTGGCGGAATGTACACAGCCAATACCATGGCATCAGCCATCGAAGCGATGGGCATGTCCTTGCCCTACAATTCGTCTAATCCTGCTGTAGGCGGATATAAAGAACAAGAATGTCACGGGGTTGGTGATGCGCTTAAAAATCTGATTGAAAAAGACCTGAAACCGCTGGATATACTCACCAAAAAATCATTGGAAAACGCATTTAGATTGGTTACGGTTTTGGGGGGCTCTACCAATGCAGTCCTGCATTTCATGGCGATTGCCAAGGCGGCAGATATTCCTTTTAAACTGGCTGATTTTCAAGCCATATCAGACAACACACCTTTCTTAGCAGACCTCAAACCCAGTGGAAAATACCTGATGGAAGATTTGCACGAATTGGGAGGTATTCCGGTGGTGATGAAATACATGTTGAAAAACGGAATGCTCCATGGTGATTGCATGACAGTCACCGGAAAAACCTTGGCAGAAAACATGGAAAACGTTCCGGATTTGCGATTTGAACAAGACATCATTCACCCTTTAGACAATCCCATCAAAGAAACCGGACACATTCGTATTCTCTTCGGTAACATCGCCGAAAAAGGAGCTGTAGCCAAAATCACCGGAAAAGAAGGTCTTATTTTTAAAGGTCCCGCAAAAGTTTTTGACGGCGAATTTGAGACCAACGAAGGCATACGAAAAGGTTTGGTTAAAAAAGGAGACGTCGTCGTCATCCGATATGAAGGTCCCAAAGGTGGACCGGGAATGCCCGAAATGCTCAAACCTACTTCTGCCATCATTGGTGCCGGTTTGGGTAAAGACGTTGCTTTGATAACCGACGGAAGATTTTCAGGCGGAACGCATGGTTTTGTAGTCGGTCACATCACACCTGAAGCTCAAGATGGTGGATTGATTGCGCTTTTACAAAACGGTGACCCGATTATTATCAACGCAGAAACTAACACAATTCACGCAGAAATCGACCCGAAAGAAATTGAATACAGAAGAAAAAAATGGAAACAACCTCCGTTGAAATTCAACAAAGGCATTTTATATAAATATGCCAAAACCGTTTCAACTGCCTCAGAGGGTTGTGTAACCGATACATTTTAATTGTCATGGAAAAGACCCTCATCAAAGAAAAACCAACCCATACCGAAATCATCCCGCAAATATCGGGTTCGGAAGCCATCATGCGTTGCCTGATTGAAGAAAACGCCAAATTAATTTACGGCTATCCGGGTGGAGCCATCATGCCGATTTACGATGAATTATACAAATTTAAAGCGCAAATTCACCATGTGTTGACCCGCCACGAACAAGGCGCCATTCACGCTGCCCAAGGTTTTGCTCGGGTGACGAACGAAGTAGGCATCGTGTTTGCAACTTCCGGTCCCGGCGCAACCAATTTGGTCACCGGTATCGCTGATGCACAGATTGATTCCACACCACTGGTTTGTGTTACAGGACAAGTTCCTTCACATTTGTTGGGTTCGGATGCTTTTCAGGAAACCGACATCATCAGTATTTCAACGCCGGTGACCAAATGGAATTATCAAATCACCAAAGCCTCCGAAATACCTGAAATTTTCGCCAAAGCCTTTTACATCGCACGTTCCGGAAGACCCGGCCCGGTGTTGATAGACGTGACCAAAGATGCGCAATTCGGTTTGCTCGATTTCGAATACAAAAAATGTCACGCCGTGCGAAGTTACAAACCGGTTTCAAAACCCATCGCGCACCAATTGGAAGATGCTGCTGCCATGATAAACCAAGCCAAAAAACCGCTGATTGTCTTTGGACAAGGTGTTATACTCGGAAATGCGGAAGAAGAATTCAAATCATTGGTTGAAAAAACAGGAATCCCATCCGCATGGACTATTTTAGGTCTTTCGGCTTTGCCAACCAATCATCCACTCAATGTCGGAATGGTCGGAATGCACGGGAATTACAGTCCCAATATGCTCACCAACCAATGTGATGTGTTGATTGCCATCGGTATGCGTTTTGACGATCGCGTGACCGGTAGTTTGAATACGTATGCCAAACAGGCAAAAATCATTCACTTTGAAATAGATCCTGCTGAAGTCAATAAAAATGTCGCTGTTGACGTTGCAGTCATGGGAAATGTGAAACATACGCTCCATGAGATATTGCCCATGCTCAATGCCAACCAACATACCGATTGGTTGCAAGAATTTAAAAGACTCGACAAAATTGAGTTTGAAAAAGTAATTAAAAATGATTTGAAACCTATCGGAGAAGGATTGAGTATGGGTGAAGTAATTCACCAAATCAATCAAGAAACCGATGGAGATGCTGTTATCGTAACCGATGTTGGTCAACACCAAATGGTGGCTTGTCGCTACGCCAAATTTTCCAAAAGTCGAAGCAACGTGACTTCGGGCGGATTGGGCACCATGGGGTTTGCACTTCCTGCGGCACTTGGAGCAAAAATGGGCGTTCCGAACCGCGAAGTTATCGCCATCATCGGCGACGGCGGTTTTCAAATGACCATTCAGGAATTGGGAACCATTTTTCAAACACAAGCAGCTGTTAAAATTGTGGTGCTCAACAACAATTTCTTAGGGATGGTTCGCCAGTGGCAACAACTCTTTTTTGACAAGCGATATTCATCCACCGAATTGATTAATCCCGATTTTGTGACCATTGCTAAAGGTTATTACATCCCTGCAAAAAAAGTCACTCAAAGAGGTGAACTGGCAGATGCTGTTCGCGAAATGTTGACCACCAAAGGACCTTATTTCCTCGAAGTTGTCGTCGAAAAAGAAGACAATGTTTTCCCGATGATTCCTTCCGGCGCATCTGTTTCTGATATTCGTTTAAGCTGATTCAAATCCCATGCAAACACAAGCCTTTACCGTTTCGATATACACTGAAAACAACCTCGGTCTGCTCAATCGTGTGACCTCAATATTTCTAAAACGTCACATCAACATAGACAGTTTGACTGTTTCTGAATCCGAAATCCCTCATGTACATCGATTTACCATTGTGGTGAAAACAAACACCATACAAATACAGAAAATCGTCTTGCAATTGGAAAAACAAGTGGAGGTTATCCGTGCCTACTATCACAAGGTTGAAGAAACCATTTTCCAGGAAATCGCCTTGTACAAAATTTCATCCGAAAGCCTGTACAAAGGAGAGTTACAAGATGTAATCAAGAACAACTACGCGAGAATTGTAGAAATTGAACCCGAATTTTTGGTGGTTGAAAAAAACGGAACCTATGAGGAAACCAAAAAACTATACGAAGAATTGATTCCATTCGGGTTGATGCAATTTGTTCGTTCCGGTCGAATTGCGGTTACCAGACCCAAAATGCTCATCTCAGAAATCTTAAAGCAATAAACATTAATTATTTCAAATTCATATTATTATGGCAAAATTAAATTTTGGCGGTGTAGAAGAAAACGTAGTAACCCGCGAAGAGTTTCCACTTTCTAAAGCCCGTGAAGTTCTTAAAAACGAAGTAGTAGCCGTGATTGGTTACGGCGTACAAGGTCCCGGACAATCCCTCAACTTGAAAGACAACGGCATCAATGTGATAGTCGGTCAACGCAAAGGTTCAAAAACGTGGGACAAAGCAGTTGCAGACGGCTGGATTCCGGGCGAAACACTATTTGAAATTGAAGAAGCCGCCCAAAAAGCAACCATCATTCAATATTTGCTTTCCGATGCCGGACAGATTGCTACTTGGCCAATCATCAAAAAACACTTAACCCCCGGAAAAGCCTTGTATTTTTCACACGGCTTCGGTATAACTTTTCATGATAAAACCGGTATTTTACCCCCGAATGATGTCGATGTGATTCTGGTTGCGCCAAAAGGCTCAGGAACTTCACTCCGAAGATTATTTGTAGCCGGAAAAGGTTTAAATTCCAGTTATGCCATCTACCAAGACGCAACCGGTAAAGCGAAAGATCGGGTGTTGGCACTCGGTATAGCTGTAGGATCAGGCTATTTGTTTGAAACTGATTTCAAAAAAGAAGTTTATTCCGATTTGACCGGCGAACGCGGTGTGCTCATGGGAGCTTTGGCAGGAATTTTCGAAGCCCAATACAACGTGCTTCGCAAAAACGGTCACTCACCTTCAGAGGCATTCAACGAAACCGTGGAAGAGCTGACCGAAAGTTTGATGCCATTGGTTGCCGAAAACGGCATGGACTGGATGTATGCAAACACGTCGGTGACTGCACAACGCGGCGCGCTCGACTGGAGACACAAATTCAGAGCCGCAACCGAGCCGGTTTTTGATGAACTCTACAAGAGTGTTTCATCTGGAAAAGAAGCCGAGCGCGTAATTACGACCGCTTCCAAACCGGATTATCGTGAAAAATTAGATGCTGAACTCAAAGAAATAAGAGACTCTGAACTTTGGCAAGCAGGTGCAACTGTTAGAAAACTAAGACCTCAAAACAATTGAAATCGTTGATAAATCAATATTTCCCGTCTCTCGAAGACGTGGCGGAAGCCGCCAAAACGCTCAAAGGAGTTTCGCAAGAGACTCCTTTGATGCTCAATTTTTATTTGTCCGAAAAATTCGATGCCAGCATCTTGCTCAAACGGGAAGATTTGCAAGTGGTTCGCTCCTACAAAATAAGAGGTGCTTACAACAAAATCAGTTCGTTGAATGAGGAAGAAAAAAAACGCGGAGTTGTCTGTGCCAGTGCAGGGAATCATGCGCAAGGCGTTGCTTTTTCATGTTTCAAATTAGGTATTCACGGATATATTTTTATGCCAACTACCACGCCCAAACAAAAAATTGAACAGGTAAAAATGTTCGGGAAAAAGTTTGTAGAAGTGGTCTTGGAAGGTGACACTTATGACGATGCATCCCTCCTTGCCCATCAATTTTGTGAGGCAAAAAACAAGGTTTATGTGCATCCGTTCGATGACAAAAAAATCATTGAAGGACAAGCAACCGTTGGCTTAGAGATTATTGAACAAGCTCAATCACCCATCGATTATTTATTTATTCCCATTGGTGGTGGCGGACTTGCGGCAGGTGTTTCAACTGTATTTAAAAAACTTTCCCAAAAAACCAAAATCATCGGTGTAGAACCGGAAGGAGCTCCTTCGATGAAGGTTTCGTTAGACATGGGAGAAAACACCACGTTGAAACACATCGATAAATTTGTAGATGGTGCTTCCGTCAAACGCGTGGGAGATAAAAACTTTGCCATTTGCAAAGAAAATTTAGATGCAATGGTTACAATTCCGGAAGGTAAAATTTGTAAAGTGTTGCTCGATTTGTACAACAAAAGTGCGATGGTGGTCGAACCCGCGGGAGCTTTATCGGTAGCTGCGTTGAAATTATACGAAAACGAAATCAAAGGAAAAAATGTCGTGTGTATTTTAAGCGGAGGCAACAGCGATATTTCACGTACGGAAGAAATTCGAGAGCGTGCCCTACTCTACTCCGGATTGAAACATTATTTCATCATTCGTTTCCCGCAACGTTCGGGTGCATTGAAAGAATTTGTGGAAGACATCCTCGGTCCGGATGATGACATCACCCATTTTGAATACACCAAAAAACACAACCGCGAAAAAGGCCCGGCCTTAATCGGTATTGAAATCAAAAGTAAATCAGATTTTGAACCCTTGATTAAGAGAATGAAAGACAAAGACTTTTTTGGCGAATACTTAAACGAAAAACCCGATTTGTTTCAGTTTTTGATTTAACGTAAGTTTATCGTTTCATCAGGGAAACATTCGCAACTTTCTCGTCAAACAGAAAGGACTTTCAATTGAAATTGATTAAAGTAAGTTGAATGATTTAATTTAAAAAGGAATAGAAATTTCTTTACTTTTTGTGCGTTTTTAGAGAAAAGATCACAAAGAAATTTACTAAACCTTATAAATACTAACCTAAATATAAAAAATGCCATTACACGAAATATTTAAAGAGAAAACCATACCGGAAGCTTTTCAAATCCAAAAATTAATCTGTCAAGACACCTACTTGATAAACGGGGAATTGCGTCCTTGGAAAGGTAGCATGACTGAAATCTATTCTCCCGTTTTGGTTCCGGCTGAAAAAGGTGGTTTTGAAAAAAAAATGCTGGGAAAAGTTCCGGAATTGGGTGAAAAAGAAGCACTTGAAGCACTTGAATCTGCCAAAAAAGCATACGATTTAGGCAGGGGTTTGTGGCCCACCATGCGCGTTTCTGCTCGCATTGATTGTATGTTGCGCTTTGTCGAAATCATGAAAACCAAACGGGAAGAAGTCGTAAATTTGTTGATGTGGGAAATCGGTAAACCTTTGGGCGATTCGCGCAAAGAATTTGATCGAACCATTCAATACATCTACGATACCATCGAAGAATTCAAAGAAATTGATCGTAGCTCCGCACGCATACAACTTTCGGAAGGTGTTTATGCACAAATTCGTCGCGGTCCGCTCGGCGTTGTACTTTGCATGGGACCTTATAACTATCCGCTGAACGAAACTTTTTGTCTGTTGATTCCGGCACTCATCATGGGCAACACAGCGATTTTTAAACCTGCAAAACACGGGATTTTGTTGATGTCACCCTTGTTGGAAGCCTTCCAAGAAGCTTTTCCAAAAGGTGTTGTCAACATACTTTACGGTCGCGGCAGAGTCGTATCAACCCCGATTATGAAAACCGGTGACATCGATGTGTTGTCGTTGATTGGCACGAGTACGGCGGCCAATACCTTACAAACACTACATCCCAAACAAAACCGCCTGCGATTGGTGCTGGGACTGGAAGCCAAAAATCCGGCCATCGTCATGCCCGATGCCGATCTTGACTTGGCGGTAAGCGAGTGTGTTTTGGGGAGCTTGTCTTTCAACGGTCAACGTTGCACTGCACTCAAATTGCTCTTTGTACACGAAGCTGTAGTAGAAGAATTTAACAAGCGGTTTGTGGCAAAAATAGCGCAATTAAAATATGGTTTACCGTGGGAAGATGGGGTGTCACTCACACCGCTTCCGGAACCCGGAAAACCGGAATATTTGCTGGAATTGATTGCCGATGCCACCGCAAAAGGCGCAAAAGTTATCAATGAAAATGGAGGCGAAAGAAACGAAACCTTTGTGTTTCCGGCAGTATTGTATCCTGTTACCAAGGCAATGAACATTTACAACGAAGAACAATTTGGTCCTGTCGTTCCTATAATTCCATTCAAAGATATTGAAGAACCGATCCGTGCCATTTCAGAGTCCAATTATGGACAACAAGTGAGCCTGTTTAGCACCAATCCGAACATTTTGGCACAATTGATAGACCCATTGGTCAATCAGGTTTGTCGGGTAAACATAAACAGCCAATGCCAACGCGGACCCGATGTATATCCTTTTGTGGGCAGAAAAGACTCGGCAGTTAGTACGCTCAGTGTGAATGATGCCCTGCGTTCATTCTCTATTCGAACATTGGTGGCTGCAAAAGACAATGCTTTGAACAAAGAAATTCTCAATGAATTGTTGGACAAACAAACATCCAATTTTTTAAATACACATTACATACTCTGATAAATCAGAAATTAATTTTTAAAAACTGTCTGAATCTCACCACGTCCAGACAGTTTTTTATTTACGTCTGACTGTTTTCAATAATTTACCGACTAAAAATTTAGTAACTATTCAGTCTAATGAAAAATCGATACAAATTTCGTCTGTTCGCGTGTTTTATTGAAAAATGCGACCGATTTTTTTAATAAAACGTATCGAGAACGCTACCATTTCAAGCTTCTCGATACCTGCCTGTGGCAGACAGGCAATTTTTAATAGTAAAGCTGTCGCATTACTATTAAAAACCACGCGAAGTGACGGTTAAAAC
>PHDQ01000333.1 GCA_002841025.1 Bacteroidetes bacterium HGW-Bacteroidetes-13
AGATGCGGTAGCCATCTATCAAAGAGACGACTTAGATTTTGAATTTCCAACTTTGGCATTTGTTGATAATACCTTGGTCGATGTCCTCGTTTATGGAACAAACGATCCGGATGCGACCGGGATGTTGGACATATTTCGCACGTTCAATCCGGATATTCAGCAAATCAATGAAGGTGCGGCAAACAATACCAATTCTATACAAAGATTTGTGGATGGCAACGGAGTTGTGTCCTATCTTTCAACTGTACCGACACCCAGACAACTGAACGACGGAAGCGGCATCGTCCTTAATGGCATTTTTATTGGCATCTTGCAAACCCAATACAACGAAGGGGACAGTTTTGACATTACATTGACTTCAGAACAGCCTGTAAGTCAGGATTTGACATTAAGCATATCGCTAAACAATGGCTCTTTTAACAGTTTTGATTATTCAGGAAATTCTTCTTTAACCATTTTGAATGGTCAAAACACCACCAGTACAACCATAACGATTATTGATGACAACTTCGATGAAGGCGATGAAGTAATGAAAGTTACCCTCTCCGGATTGCCTCCTACATTTTTGGCACTCAACAACAATCTTCGAATCCGTGCGATTGACAACGATTTTCAAATAGCATCGTTTGGCACACCCATCAATCCTACTTTTGGCACAGTTACCAGCACACAACCTGATGGATATTACGACAGTTTAGACGGATTGTCGGGAACAGTTTTGCGCCAAGCACTTCAAGATATTGTTGCCAATCCGGCTATAGTAAGAGCACAAACCTATAATGACGTGATTGACATACTCAAAGAAGCCGATCAAAATCCTGAAAACAGCAACCAAGTCTGGTTGGTATATTTGGAAAAAGGGAGGGCAAAATTGGATTTTCAAACCACCTCAAACAATACAGGAACTTGGAATAGAGAACACACTTTCCCTAGATCGAGAGCCGGATATAACAGCATTCAAGCGGATGGTATTTCCGATGGAATAAATATTTATTGGGCAACAAATGCCGATTCGCTCCGACACGGAAACTCTGATGCACACGCTTTGCGAGCAGTTGACGGCCCTGAAAACAGCAGCAGAGGGAATCAATTTTATGGAGAATATACCGGTCCTGCGGGAACACTTGGCGGATTTAAAGGAGATGTTGCCAGAAGTGTGTTTTATATGGCAATTAGATACAACGGCTTGGAAATAGTCAACGGTTTTCCGAATGGGTTGACCGGACAGTTTGGTGACTTGGCAACCCTGTTGGATTGGCATAGAAACGACCCGCCCGATGATTTTGAAATGAACCGAAACAATGTGGTCTTTCAGTGGCAATTCAACAGAAACCCATTTATAGACCAACCCGATTTGGTAGAATATATTTGGGGAAACAATGTAGGGCAAATTTGGCAACAAGCCCTGAGTGTCGAAGACTTTTCTTTTGGCGACATCAAACTGTATCCCAATCCGGTTAGTGATTTTCTAAACATCAAAGGAGTCAAAGAAACCCTC
>PHDQ01000066.1 GCA_002841025.1 Bacteroidetes bacterium HGW-Bacteroidetes-13
CCATTTTGGGTATGATACTTTTCGACCCAATCAAGAAGCCATTATCCAAGACATTCTTCAAGGAAAAGACTTGCTTGCCATCATGCCTACGGGCGGGGGAAAGTCACTTTGTTTTCAAATACCCGCGTTGGTGTTATCGGGAACAGCAATCGTTATCTCGCCGCTGATTGCGTTGATGAAAGATCAAGTCGATGCATTGAAAGCCAATGGTATTTCAGCAGCATTTTTCAACAGCAGTCAAAGCACTCTTGTTCAAAACGAAGTGTTGCAAGATTTGAAGAAAGAAAAACTAAAATTACTGTATGTGGCTCCCGAAAGTTTACCCCTTTTAATGCCACACCTTTCAAATATTTCCGTGAGTTTGTTTGTCATAGACGAAGCACATTGCATCTCGGCTTGGGGTCACGATTTTCGACCGGCCTATAAACAATTGGGTAGCTTAAAAACAGATTTTCCGTCGATTCCGGTAGTCGCGTTTACGGCCACGGCAGATGTGGCCACGCAAGATGACATTTTAAAAGAACTCTGCATTCCCAATGCAGAAACACATCTTGCTTCGTTTGACAGAAAAAATCTATTTTTAGAAGTTCGCCCCGGCGCAAATCGGTTGAAGCAAATCTTTCAATTCTTAAATCTTCACGCCAACGAAAGTGGCATTATTTATTGCTTGAGTAGAAAAAGTACGGAAATACTTGCAGACAAACTAAACGCACAAGGGTTTGTGGCGCAGGCCTATCACGCGGGATTGGAATCGGAAGAACGAACGCGCATACAAGATGATTTTGTCAATGACCGAACCTCTATTATTACGGCTACCATTGCATTTGGGATGGGAATAGATAAGAGCAACGTGCGCTGGGTGATTCATTATAACATGCCGAAAAACATCGAAGGTTATTACCAAGAAATTGGGCGAAGTGGTCGGGATGGACTCTCGGCGCATACTTTGTTGTTTTACAGTTATGCAGATGTCATTCAGCTCCGAAAATTTATCGAAGGCTCATCCACCGAGACATTTCAGTTGGCAAAATTAGAACGGATGCAACAATTTGCAGAATCTCACAGCTGCAGACGCATCGCCCTGTTGAACTATTTTGGCGAACATATTTTTGAAAACTGCGGCAATTGCGACAATTGTAAATCTCCGCCTCAGTTTGTCGATGGAACAGAGCTGGCCCAAAAAGTGTGTTCTGCGGTCTCCCGATTAAACGAAGAAGTCGCTTTGGGAACGCTCATTGATGTGTTGCGCGGTGCGAAAAATGCAACTATTTATGAAAACGGATACCAACACATAAAAACCTATGGTGCAGCGCATGATGTACCTTGGTTAGATTTGCAACAATATATTATCCAACTTATTAACCAAGGGGTTTTGGAAATTAGGTTCCACGAAAACGGTCGGTTGTTGCTAACCCCTTTGTCCAAAAAAATACTCTTTGAAGGGAGAAAAGTACAATTGGTAACTTTAAAACAAAAAACTTCAGCAGAAGAAAAGCCGGTTTCAACCCAAACCAAAGATGGCGTACTTTTCGAAAAACTCAAAGGATTAAGGTTAAAAATCGCAAGAGAAGAAGGCGTTCCCGCATATGTTGTTTTTAGCGATGCAAGCTTAAAAGACATGACGGACAAACTACCGACAACAGCGGAAGATTTTGCAAAAATCAGTGGCGTTGGTAACGTAAAACAAGAGAAATATGCGACTGTTTTTTTGGAAGTTATATCCGCTTATCGGGAAATGGATACAGCCAAAATTACAACGCACGAGCTTAGTTATCGTTTATATAAGCAGGGTTTGACAATACCGGAAATTTCGATGCAGAGAAATCTAAAAGAAGACACCATTTACGGGCACTTGATCAAAAATCACAGCGAAGGAAAACCGATAGACATCGAACAGTACATCACTTTGGAAGAGATAAAAGCTATTGCTAAAGTGAAACAAGAATTGGATGAAACGGAAGGATTGAAACCGTATTTTGTTCATTTTGAAGAAAAAATGCCTTATTGGAAAATCCGGTTGGGCTTGTATTTAAGTGAGCTAAATAGTTTATAGTTCTCTTTCAATTGCGTTTCAAGCAAATCATAATTGTTTGTGTCAATAACAGAAATTAGTTATATTGGCAATTCAATTTTCTTATACCGTTAGTGATGACCCATTCAAGCCAAACATTTATCATTGCCTTAGACCAAGGCACTTCCAGTTCAAGAGCCGTTTTGGTGGACGATTCCGGGCGGATTGTTGCTGTGGAACAACAAGAATTCACCCAACATTATCCCAAATCAGGATGGGTTGAACACGACCCGATGGAAATCTTAGAAAGCCAATTGACCGTTTTCAAATTGTTGATAGCCAATCAAAATGTGTCTTTAGATTCTATCAAGGCGATAGGCATCACCAACCAACGCGAAACGACTGTGGTTTGGGATAAACATACCGGAAAACCGGTTTACAACGCCATTGTTTGGCAAGACAAACGCACCACACCCATTTGCGAAACGCTAAAAAAAGAGGGATTAGAACCTTATGTAAAAGAACGAACCGGCTTGGTCATTGATGCTTATTTTTCCGCTACCAAAATTCAATGGATACTCGAAAACGTCAAAGGAGCCAAAGAAAAAGCGGCGGCAGGAGATTTGCTTTTCGGCACGGTGGACACTTGGCTGTTGTGGAATATGACCGGCGGAAAAGTTCACGCAACAGATTATACCAACGCATCTCGAACGATGATCTACGATATCGTCAAACTCAAATGGAACAAAACCATTCTTGACAGGCTTGGAATTTATACAAATATGCTACCCGAAGTAAAACCAAGTTCACATCATTTCGGTGATTTTGCGTTTGAAGGAATCCATATTCCCATCACAGGAATAGCCGGCGACCAACAAGCCGCACTTTTCGGACAAACCTGTTTCAAACCCGGAATGGCAAAAAACACCTATGGCACGGGTTGTTTTATGCTGATGAATACCGGTCAACACCTGCAATATTCTAAAAACGGTCTGTTGACAACCATCGCATGGGGATTGGACGGCGAAGTTCATTATGCACTTGAAGGCAGCGTATTCATTGCCGGTGCTGCCGTACAGTGGTTGCGCGATGCTTTGAAAATCATTAAAACGGCAAGTGATACCCAATCCATTGCGGAATCGCTAACCGGCGACAATCCGGTTTATTTTGTGCCCGCATTTTCCGGATTGGGCGCACCTTACTGGGACATGAATGCGCGGGGTTCTATTTTCGGGCTCACGCGCGACACCGGAGCCGAACACCTGATTCGCGCGACTTTAGAAGCCATTGCCTACCAAACCGTGGACGTTTTGCAAGCCATGCAGAAAGATTCCGGAATCGAATTGCAAGCGTTGAAAGTGGATGGTGGAGCCTGCGCAAACGATTATCTGATGCAGTTTCAGGCAGACATATTGGGTGTGCCGGTCGAAAAGCCCGAATGTATTGAATCCACTGCCATGGGCGCAGCCTATTTAGCCGGCTTGGGCATTGGTTTGTGGACCAAAGAACAAATTATGCAAACCAAAGAAATAGACAAAACATTCACCCCGACTTTCAACAATCAAAAGAGAGAGCGACTTTATAAAGGTTGGCAGAAAGCACTTAAAAAATCAATGAATTGGCATGAAGAAGATTAAGTTTTCCATCAAAGACAGACCGCAAATTTTATCCAAACTAAAAGACACCGACTTTGATCTTTTGGTCATCGGCGGCGGTATCACCGGAGCAGGCATTGCGCTCGATGCGGCTGCCCGAGGCATGAAAGTAGCCTTGGTCGAAAAAAATGATTTTGCCTCGGGGACGAGCAGCAAATCGACCAAATTGATTCATGGCGGGTTGCGTTATCTCAAACAATTCGACTTTTGGTTGGTCAAAGAAGTCGGGTCGGAAAGAGCCATCGTTCATCAAGTTGCCCCACATTTGGTCGTCCCCGAAAAAATGTTGTTGCCCATCATCGAAAATGGCAGTTACGGCACTTGGCTGACCTCCATCGGTTTGAAAGTTTACGATATTTTGGCGAGTGTGGAAGGAGAAGACAAAAGGCAGATGCTCGACAAGAAAGAAGCTTTGGAAAAAGAGCCACTACTTCCTAAAAAAATCTTGAAAGGAGCGGGCTATTACGCCGAATACCGAACCGACGATGCACGCTTGACCATCGAAAATATCAAAACTGCGGTCGCACATGGTGCAACGATACTCAACTACACCAAAGTCGTCGAATTTTTGTATCAAGACGATACGGTTTGTGGAGCTTCGGCGGAAGATGAAATCACGAAAGAAGTTTTTAACATCAAGGCGCGGTTGGTTGTCAATGCCACCGGACCTTGGGTGGACGAACTCAGAGCGACAAATCATTCCAAAAAAGGAAAGCAGCTCCACCTGACCAAAGGGGTGCATTTGGTGGTTCCTTATGAAAAACTTCCGGTCAAACAATCGGTTTATTTTGACATCCCGGACGGGCGGATGATGTTTGCCATACCGCGTGGGAAAATCACCTATTTTGGCACGACAGACACCAATTATCAAGAAAACAAAGACGAAGTATTGACCGATGCCGCCGATGCCATCTACCTCATCAGCGCAGTAAACAACATGTTTCCGAAGATAAATTTGGAGATGAAAGACATTATTTCTTCCTGGGCGGGATTGCGTCCATTGATTCACGAAGAAGGAAAATCGGCTTCGGAACTTTCCAGAAAAGACGAGATTTTTGTTTCCGATACCGGACTGCTTTCCATCGCCGGCGGAAAACTGACGGGCTATCGGAAAATGGCCGAACGCGTGGTGGATAAATCGAGTGAACTCCTGGAAGAGCGATACAAATTGACTTTCAAATCTTCTACGACAGAAAAAATGGCACTGTGTGGTGGACCGTTTAAAAATTATAAAGAAGTAAAAAAATACATTCAAAAAATAAGCGAGCGTATTGCCTCATCCGGATTTGACGAAAAATACGCCCAATATCTAACGAATACTTACGGCAAACAAACCGATTTAATTTTGGCTATTTTTGACAAACTCCCTTCAGATAAAACAGGTAGTGTCCAACGGATGGGCCAAGCAGAATATCTATTTTGCGTTGAAAATGAAATGGTTACAAACCCGATGGATTTCTTTATCCGCCGAACGGGCCGATTGTATTTCGACATTGGAAGCATTCCTGTTTTGATGGAGTCGGTTTTACAAACTCATCAACAATTGTTCAATTGCGACGAAAAAACTTTGGCGGGATTTCGTACGGAATTGGAGAATCAGATGGAGAAACACAGCCGGGTAGCGAGGGTGGTTTGATATTGGATTTAGCTGTATAATGATTGTGGTTTAAAAAGTATCATTTTATTTTCGGTTCGTAAAAATATTCCGCATTTGTCCATAAGTTTTTTTGAAATTATTCTTGGCAAACCAGGCGTAAAAGACAAAATTGCAACCCTTTTGTCTCGTAACCTGCGTTTGAATAAAATAAACGGATGTGTTTTGCTAATTGTGCGTAATCCCAAGAAATAGTTGTTTAAATATTTATTAATCAAGTGATTAAACTTACAACTATTTCTTTTTTTTACGCAATATAATTCGTAACAACAACAATCGAACTCAGGTTATTAACCCATATAATTGAAAAGCCCTGAAATTAAAAAAACCGCTCAAAAAGCGGTTTTTTATATCTCGTTAAATTCTGGCAGTATTATTTTTTGGTTTCGTAAGCCTTGTTTAGAGCTTCCAATACAGTCGCTGTGATGTCGTTTTTTTCAGAGCCGTAAAGGATGTTTTGGGTTTCGTTAGACCCAAAAATATAGCTGTATCCGTTGTCTTTACCGTACTGGCTCACAAATTTTTTGACTTTAGAAAGCAATGAGTCCATTGAAGTTTGTGATTCTTGTTGGAAACGCTGACCTTCCACTTGTTGCATTTGTTGGATTTGTTGTTGTCTTCCGATGAGGTTTTTCTCAGTTTCTTCTTTCACTTTGGCAGACATTTGGCCCATTTTGCTTTGATAATCTTGCACATCTCTTTGGAAGTTTTGAGAAAGCGCATCAAAACCAGCTCTCAATGAATCCGATTTGTTTTCAAATTTCTTTTGAATGTCTTGCGTCTCTTTGTAGTCCTTAAGCAATTTTACAGAATCAACAAAAGCTGTTTTTTCCTGATTGCATGAAAACAGAAAAAAAGTTGATAAAAAAAGAATCGATAATTTTTTCATGATGATGTTTAATTTAATTCGGCAAAAGTAGGAAAGTTTGTAGGATAAATGGAATAAATTTTATTTCTGCTTATGTATAGTTTTATTTTATTGGAAATTGAATTACTTATATTTTTTAATTATTAAAAATGGGTTATTTACAGGCTATTAGTGGGCAAAACAAAAAAAGGGAAAGGCGTTTTAGGCTTTCGCCGGAAAACGCTTTTACAAGGTCTGATTTGCGGTTTTTTGTACACAATAAATAAGCGAGGCGTATTCCCCTGTTCTTTTTGCAGCAAGATTGCATTTAAGTGCATGGAAGAAGGCTGAAAATATCTTCATGTGTCCATGCGCATATTTTTCTGAAAGCAAATTGACATAATACGCATCCCATTTCATTGGAATCGTTTTGACCACTTCCAATTGATTTTTTGAGAAAAGACTTGTCATTCCCTTTTGAGAAAAATGCCAAAAGTGTCTTGGCACATCATAAGCTGCCCAAAAAGATTTGTAGTGAGTCGCACTGTAACATTTGAAATTGGGAACGGCCACAAGCAGAACTCCGTTTGGTTTTAACAATTTGTGATATTTTTTTAGCTGTAAGTCGAGCTCTGGAAGATGTTCCAACACATGCCAAAGTGTAATCAAATCAAATTGGTTTTCTTTTATATCATTTATGTCGGATAGCACCTCAATTTCTTTTTTAATAGCAATTTCTTTTGCCTTGGTGTTTGGCTCAATTCCCAAAGCTGTCCAACCATTTTTCTTTGCTGCGACTAAAAAATCGCCGGTTCCGGAACCTACGTCTAAAATTTTCCCTTTGTTGGAATGCAATCGATTGATCAGGGCGAGCTTTCTTTTTAAAGAAAAATATTTGACGAGTTGATAGGCTTTCTCAAACCAATTTTTATGTCCATCGGTGTGCGAAATATAATTTTCACTTTCGTAATATTTACCGATTTTACGTTCTTCAGGTTGTGGCGAAGTAATCAATATTGACTGATCGGCATTGTAAAACAGGTCGAAATCTTCTCCGGAAACAGAGAAGTCTTTCACCTTCATAAAATGAATTTTAGGTTGTAAAAAATCGGTTTTGGCTGATTGTTCCACGTGAATCATTTTTGATTATCGACCCATATAAACCAGCAAAACAGAAATATCGCTTGGGGAAACCCCACTGATTCGCGATGCCTGAGAGAGTGTTTCGGGTCTGATTTTTTTGAACTTTTCCCGACTTTCAAAAGACAGTGATTTTACACGGTCGAAATCAAAATCTGTTGGAATGAGGATGTCTTCCAATCTCTTTATTTTGTGAACTTGTTGCAGTTCCTTCTCTATGTATCCCGCATATTTAATTTGAATTTCGGTTTGCTCGGCCACTTCTTCCGTCACTTCATTATCTCGTAAATAATTATCCACTTGAGGGATGCCAACAAAATCATTTAAAGTCAAATTGGGTCTGGATAAAAATTTAAAGATTTTGTCCGATTGATTGATTGATGCAGATTCTTTGGCTTCAAAAATCGGATTTATCTGTTCGGGATTTGCGCTGGTTTCTTTTAAATATTTGACAAAGGAAGCTGTTTGCTTTTCTTTGTTTTGCACCAAACGAAGACGTTCGTCCGAAGCCAATCCCAATTCGTGTGAAATAGCTGTGAGCCGTAAATCGGCATTGTCTTGTCGCAAAAGCGTGCGGTATTCTGCCCGGGAAGTAAACATTCGGTAAGGCTCTTCTGTTCCTTTGGTAATTAAATCATCTATCAAAACACCAATGTAGGCATCACTCCGTTTCAAAACAAAAGGAGGTTGCTCATTAATTTTCAAATGTGCGTTGATTCCGGCCATCAAACCCTGAGATGCTGCTTCCTCATAACCAGTGGTGCCGTTAATTTGACCGGCGAAATACAATCCATCAATCAACTTTGTTTCTAAAGTGCTTTTGAGTTGGGTAGGGGGAAAATAATCATATTCAATCGCGTAACCTGCTCGGAAAAATTTCACTTTTTCGAAACCGGGTACGGAACGCAATGCTTTAAACTGAACATCTTCAGGCAAAGAGGTAGAAAACCCGTTGACATACACCTCTACCGTTTCCCAACCTTCAGGTTCAACAAAAAGTTGGTGGCGATCTTTATCGGCAAATCGATTGATTTTATCTTCAATGGATGGACAATATCTCGGCCCAATGCTTTTGATGCGACCATTGAACATAGGCGAACGATCAAATCCTTCACGTAACAAGTCGTGTACCAACGGGCTGGTGTAAGTGATGTGGCAAGGACGCTGTTTGACCAACGGTCGAGTAATGGGTAAATAGGAAAATTTTTGTGGGTTTTCGTCGCCGGGTTGTTCTTCAAATTTGGAATAATCCAAAGAACGTCCGTCAACCCTCGGCGGTGTGCCGGTTTTCATTCTTCCGGAATCAAAACCCATTTGAACCAACTGTTCGGTAATTCCATAGGCAGCAGATTCTCCGGCGCGTCCACCTCCAAATTGATGATCGCCAATATGAATCAATCCATTTAAAAAAGTGCCGTTGGTCAACACGACAGATTTTGCAAAAATATCTATTCCAAGTGCTGTCTTAACGCCTTTAATTCTTCCGGAATCTTCTAAAATTGCTACGACCATTTCCTGATAAAAATCAAGATTTGCAGTTTGCTCCAACATCAACCGCCAAGTTTCAGAAAAACGCATGCGATCGTTTTGGGTGCGCGGACTCCACATGGCGGGACCTTTCGATTTGTTTAACATACGGAATTGTATAGCCGAGCGATCGCTAACGATACCGGAATAGCCGCCAAGCGCATCAATTTCTCGAACAATTTGACCTTTGGCAATGCCACCCATCGCTGGATTGCACGACATCTGTCCAAGATGTTGAAGGTTCATGGAAATCAACAAGGTTTTAGAACCCATGTTGGCTGCCGCAGCCGCCGCTTCACAGCCGGCATGACCACCACCAACAACAATAACATCATATTTATCAGCAAACATACTCATGGTTTCACGTGAAACATTTGAAGCTTTTCATCTTCTTTTTGGGTCATAATTAATTTATATTCCTTTGTTTTGTCTTTGTAACCACAGAGGTGCAATATCCCGTGAACCATCACCCTGCGCAATTCTTCATTAAAATCAATGCTAAATTTATTGGCATTCTCCTGTACTCTTTCAACAGAAATAAAAATATCGGCATTGATTAAATTAGAAACTGTGTAATCAAAAGTAATGATGTCCGTGTAGGTGTCGTGGTTCAGATTAGACCGGTTGATGTCCAATAGCTGTTCGTCAGAACAAAAAAAATATTCAACCTCACCCAAAACAAAACCTTCAGATTGAATAACCGCCAACAACCAATTAGTGATTGACTTTTTATCAGATAAATTGAAGGGTGTGTTATTATTGTAACGTATCATTTGCGCTTATAAAATAACGGTTGACCTTGTTCTTATAAATCGGGCGCAAAGGTAAGGCTTGTCGGTTTAAAATCTCCACTTCTTGAAAATAATGTTTAAGCTCTAAAGGGATGATGTCCGTCGGAGAAAAATCTTTGGTGTTGGTTTCTGCTTTGCGTTTCTTGTCATCCTCTTGTTGGTTAACCGCTTCTTCCAATTTAAGCAGTTGGTGTTTAAAATTAATCATTTTTGAAAGCGTTACGCTGTTAAACCCTTTTAACAACAATTCTTGCTCAATTTGATCTGCCTGTTTTAAAAGATTGGTATTTGGTGGTGTCAAACCTTCGCGTTTGATTAAATCTTCCAATTGAAACTTTAGGGTTTGCTGTTGCCTGTATATTTGTAAAATTGATTCGTAGTCTAACTCCGAATTTCCTTCGTTCCCTTGATGGGTAGATTGACCCTGTTGACCTCCCTGTTTGCCCTTTTGTTCACCATTTTTCACACCTTCTTTATCCCCTTTATCACCCTCTTTACCCGCATCATTTGGTTTGCCATTTTGGTCATTCATTTTTTGTTGCATCGCATCATTGATGGCTTGTTGTTGCTTGATAATATCGGGTAACTGAAAATCCTTTCCTTGAGAACCGGATGATGATGAAGACATTTGCTCTTGAATGTTATCTAAGATATCGCTCAAAAAATCGGCTAATTTGTTCGTGGCCGTCAAAGTGTATTGTTGAGAGGCTGCTGCTTTATAATTTTCGTATTCTGAAAGCTGAGACAAAGATTTATCGATATTCTCATAAACGTTTTGAATTTCCTTATCTATTACTTCAGAAAATTCAGGTCTTCTCAAAGAAAGTGAAAACAAACTATCGTCTATGTGTTGAAAATTTTCTCGTAATGCATATTGCGTTTTGATGGATGAAGACAAAGATTTAGCATATTGACCGGAAGTAGAAATCATATCAAACAACTTTTCTTGCATGAATGAAAAAGAAACTAAATTGTCGAGTATCTGCCTGAGCACATCTAAGTCTTCTTGAAGTTGTTCGCCTTGACCGGCTGACATTTTTTGTTGCATAGACTCACTGAGTGCTCTCATCTTATCGGCAGCACTTTTTTGCTGCGGTTTTGCCTCATTTTGCTTTTGGTCAGTCAACGATTTTAATGCTTGTTGTTGGTCTTTGGAAATTTGCTTTTCGGCTATTTGATCGCGATTGATTTGCATTGGTTTTTTAAGACCGC
Source organism: Bacteroidetes bacterium HGW-Bacteroidetes-13 (assembly GCA_002841025.1). Lineage (GTDB taxonomy): Bacteria > Bacteroidota > Bacteroidia > Flavobacteriales > Flavobacteriaceae > UM-FILTER-40-17. The sequence continues at coordinate 10,838 of PHDQ01000066.1, forward strand.
CGTTTTCTTTAATCAAATCTTCCAATTCCTTTTTAAAATTGTCAAATTCAAGGTTTAATG
>PHDQ01000334.1 GCA_002841025.1 Bacteroidetes bacterium HGW-Bacteroidetes-13
ACCATCCCGCGGTTGAGCAGTTTGAGTTGCTTGAGTTTTTTCAGCGTGACTGTTTTGTCTTGATTATCTATAATCCGTTGTTTGATTTCACCGCTCAAAGCAATCAACAGATTGGAAGTTGACAGGATGAGGAGCGCAACACCGGGTAAAATCGTTATGGGTACGTACCAGTTTTCCATGCGATATGGGTTTACTTAATTTAACATGAGTTCTATATTTAACCATCTGGCTTGTATCAGTTTAATTCTGATTCAACTCCATCTGCGTTTATCTGCGCTATCCGCGGGAGACCTATGAAGAATTTTTCCGCTGATTTTCTTTTCCGGTTCAACGATTCAAAATTCCTGCGTATGCAATTCCTGTCAACCGATGCGTGTCGTAATTGAAGGTGGACAAATCGCCTTTGTTGAATTTTGAAACATCATCGTAGCCACAAGCCCGAGCGATTACGCGTATCAAATCGTTGGAAGCCTCAAAATAGTTTTGAAGTTGTTTGGCAGAGGAATCAATCAACAACCGGCTTCGCAAAGATTCTTTTTGGGTTGCAATGCCAACCGGACAATTGTTTGATCCGCAGGCACGCATTCCCAAACATCCGATGGCTTGTAGCGCGGAGTTTGAAACAGCCACTGCATCCGCACCCATCATCATCGCCTTGGCAAAATCTTCAGCGATGCGCAAACCACCGGTAATGATGAGCGTCACATCTTGGGCATCGCGCTCGTCCAAAAACTTGCGTGCTCTGGCCAATGCCGGAATGGTCGGCACATTGATGTTGTCGCGCAAAATGGTCGGTGCCGATCCCGTTCCACCTCCACGACCATCGAGGATGATATAATCGACGCCAACCTTAAGTGCAAAATCTAAATCTTGCTCAATGTGGCTGGCGGCAACTTTAAATCCTATCGGAATGCCGCCCGTTCGTTCGCGCACTTCAGCAGCGAATTTTTTGAAATCTTCTATGCCGTGAAAATCGGGAAAGGTTGCGGGAGAAATCGCGTTTTCTCCTTCTTTGAGTCCGCGTACTTCGGCAATTTCTTTGCTCACTTTGTTGCCGGGCAAATGGCCACCGGTTCCGGTTTTAGCACCCTGTCCGCCTTTGAAATGGAAGGCCTGGGCTTTCATGACCTTTTCCCACGAAAACCCGAATTTGGCAGATGCCAGCTCATAAAAATATTTGGAGTTGTTGGCTTGCTCTTCCGGCAACATCCCGCCTTCTCCTGAACAAATTCCTGTTCCGGCAAGCTCCGCTCCTTTGGACAAAGCAATTTTAGCCTCGCGTGACAAGGCACCAAAACTCATGTCTGAAACAAAAAGCGGCATGGACAGCACCAATGGCTTTTTGGCTTTTTTACCGATGACAACTTCCGTATTGACAGCTTCATGGTCAAGTAAAGGTCGAGAAGCCAATTGTGCCGGAAGAAATTGAATATCTGTCCATTTGGGCAAGGTATTCCGATCGACTCCCATAGAGGCTGAAAA
>PHDQ01000335.1 GCA_002841025.1 Bacteroidetes bacterium HGW-Bacteroidetes-13
AAAACCACCGATGGTGGAAAATCTTGGAACAAGATACTGTTTGTCAACAACAAAACCGGTGCAGCGGAACTGGTTATGGATCCGACCAATCCGAACAAACTCATTGCGGCTATGTGGGAACACAAACGCGAACCTTGGTTTTTTAATTCGGGTGGTTCCGGTTCCGGTCTGTACGTCACCTACGACGGTGGGCAAAACTGGGAAAAAAGAACAGATAAAGACGGGCTTCCCGAAGGTGATTTGGGAAGAATCGGTTTGGCAATTTCCGCCAGCAATCCCGACATAGTTTATGCCCTTGTGGAAGCAAAGAAAAATGGACTATACAAATCAGAAGACGGTGGTTTTAAATGGAAAAAAGTGACTGATAAGGAAGAAGCCGGTGATCGACCTTTTTATTATTCTGAAATCTATGTGAATCCCAAAAATGAGAACTTATTGTACTCCGTTTTCACATTTGTCAACGTGAGCGACGATGGTGGGAAATCATTCAAAGCCTTGATGCCCGCTTATGGAACTTCCAACGGTGTGCATCCGGATCACCACGCTTTCTATATCAACCCAATCCATCCCGAATTGATGATCGATGGAAACGATGGCGGGATGAACATCACCCGCGACGGTGGGAAAACCTGGCGATTCATAGGAAACCTGCCGGTCGGACAGTTTTATCACATCAATGTTGATAACGATTTTCCGTACAATGTTTACGGCGGTATGCAAGACAACGGTTCTTGGGGCGGTCCGGCCTATGTGTGGAAAGAGCAAGGCATCCGAAATTCCTATTTTCAGGAATTGGCTTTCGGCGATGGTTTTGATGTCGTGCCCGATCCGGACGATGCTCGTTTTGGTTATGCCATGTCACAACAAGGGAACGTGGTGCGATACGACAAACAAACCGGCAAAAGCGAATTCATCAAACCAACCCATCCCGACCCGAATATGTATCTTCGGTTCAATTGGAATTCGGCCATCGGTCAAGACCCTTTTGACAACAGCACCATTTATTTCGGTAGCCAATTCGTTCACAAAAGCACTGATAAAGGTAAAACTTGGTCAATCATTTCACCCGATTTGACCACCAACGATCCGGCAAAACAAAAACAAGCTGAGAGTGGTGGTTTGACCATGGATGCAACCGGCGCGGAAAACTTTACCACCATTTTGGTTATTGAACCTTCCAAAGCCAAAAAAGGAGTAATTTGGGTCGGAACCGATGATGGGAATGTGCAAATCACACAAGACGGCGGAAACAGCTGGACGAATGTCGCCAAAAACATCAAAGGTCTTCCGGCGGGAAGTTGGATTCCACAAATCAAAGCTTCGGCAAAAAATCCGGGTGAAGCCTTGTTGGTGGCGAATGATTACAGGCGATTTAATTATGCGGCTTATGCGTTTCGCACCAAAGATTTCGGTAAAACATGGGAAAGAATCGCCGACGATACCCAAATCAAAAGTTATGTTTTGAGCAT
>PHDQ01000001.1 GCA_002841025.1 Bacteroidetes bacterium HGW-Bacteroidetes-13
TCAATCAGCGGGATATTTAAAGCCATCGAAAGCGATTTTGCAAACGACATTCCGACCAACAAAGAGCCTAAGAGTCCGGGACCTTTGGTGAAAGCAATCGCATTTATGTTTTCCAACGAGATGCCGGCCTTGTTTAAAGCTTGGTGAACAACCGGAACTATGTTCTGTTGATGTGCCCTTGAAGCAAGTTCCGGAACCACGCCACCAAAGGCTTCGTGTACTTTTTGTCCGGCGATGACGTTAGAGAGTACGGCACTGTTTTTGAGCACTGCTGCGGCGGTGTCATCACAGGAAGATTCAATGGCGAGAATGTAAACGGGGTTTACCATCAAAAGGGATTAAAAATTGTTACTTTTGTGTATGCAAAAATAGAACATTAAGCGCTATCAAAAAATTTAAAAAAATATTGCTCCGCACGCTGATTGGCTTGTTGCTGTTGATGATCATCAGCAGCATTGTCCTTTCTATTCCCGCAGTTCAAACGTATATCGCCAAAAAGGTAACAACATCGGTAAACGAAAAATACGGAACCAACATCAAGATAGAAAAAGTAGATCTTTCGTTTCTGGGCTCCATCGCGCTTAAGGAAGTTTATATTGAAGACTACCAAAAGGACACGCTGATCTATGTGAAAAAGTTAAACACTTCGTTGCGCAGTGCGGCCAGATTGATGCGGGGCGAGTTTCTTTTTGGAAAAGTCACCCTTGAGGATTTTGTTTTTAACATGCGAATCTACAAAGACAATTCGCTTTCCAATCTGGACGTATTTGTAGAAAAATTAGATTCCGGACCCACCAATCCTTCCGACAAACCTTTTTATATGAGCATGCGTTCAGTCAATTTGAAAAGGGGCATCTATCGATTTTATGATGACAATTTGGAAAGTCCTGAGATGGTCAATATAAAATCTTTAAATGCAAAATTGACAGATTTTGTCATCGAAGGACCGGAAGTCTTGACCAATATAGAAAAACTTTCTTTCGACGGTTTTTACGGATTGCAGGTAGAAAATATGAAAGGCGCATTTTCCTATCTCAGGGATCAAATTCGCATGGACGGAATGGAGTTGGTTACTGCAAATTCGAGTTTGACCGGCGATCTTTCGCTTCATTATCAAAATGGCTCACTGTCAGACTTTAACAATCGTGTTCGTTGGGATTTTAAAATAGCAGATTCCGATATTTCGATGAAGGATATCAATTTGTATTATCCCGAGTTTGGCGATAATTTCAGGGCAAAACTATCGACTCATCTCAAGGGTGTTTTAAATGATTTCGTACTTTCTGACACCAAACTCAGGAGCAATTTTAATTCGACCATAGAGGGAGAAATTCGATTGAGACACATTTTTGACGAAAGTATTTTCCAAATGAACGGCGATTTTGAGGAGCTTTCAACCAACTATTTCGAACTGAAAACCTTGCTTCCGAATTTGTTGGGGAACGATTTGCCGGAATCTACACAAAAATTGGGACAGGTATATTTATACGGGCCGGTGAACTTGATTGGAAACGACATCGACTTCAACGTTGAACTCCAGTCAGCTTTGGGCGAATTATTGTTAGATGCCAAAATGATTGGCATAAATAACACACAGACAACAACTTACAATGGAACCTTGTCTTCAGATAAGTTTGATGTCGGCAGATTAATTGACAATCAAAAACTTGGAAAGGCGACGATGAATTTGACTTTTGACGGGCAAGGATTTACAGTGAGTGAACTTTCGGTTGAGGTTTTTGGAAAGGTCAACTCGCTGAATTACAACAACTATGATTTTAAAAACATCAGTCTGAACGGTACTTTCAACAAAAGTGTTTTTAATGGGAAGATGAAAATCGAGGACATCAATTTAAGGGCTACCTTTGATGGACTGGCAGACCTTTCTAAAAAGAATAAAAATTATAATTTCAACGCCAATATTGAATTTGCCAATCTGTACGACACACATTTGTATGAAGGAGATAAAATTTCTGTTTTTACAGGAAATATTTCAGCCAATTTTCAGGGGACGAACATAGATGATTTTGTAGGCGATGTTCACTTTAGAAACACAACCTACGGCAACGTCAAAGATCAATATTATTTCAAAGACTTTTCGATTAATTCCAGTTTTGACAAAGATGTTCATTTCTTGAGAATCAATTCAAAAGACATCGTGGAAGGAGAACTTGCCGGTAAATTCAGCCTCAGTCAATTGCCAAATTTGGTTGAAAACGCATTGGGCAGTTTTTACACCAATTATAAACCCATAAAAGTCAATGCCAACCAATATGTAGATTTCAATTTTACGGTCTATAACAAATTAGTTGATGCTTTTTTCCCCGGCATATTTTTAGGAAGAGATACCTACATAAAAGGCAAATTAATTGGCAATCAAAATGATTTTAAATTCACTTTTAATTCATCACAGGTAAACATATATGATTTTCAGGTGGAAGGATTAAAACTACAATTTGACAACAAAAATCCGCTTTACAACGCCTATGTTCAGGCAAAAAAAATAAACAACAAAGATTACGCCATCAAAGATTTTAATTTGGTCAACATCAACGCCAGAGATACGCTGTTTTTTAAAACTGAATTTTCGGGTGGTAAAGAATACCACGACCGTTTTGATTTGAATTTATACCACACCATCAACAAAAACAATCGATCGGTAGTAGGTTTTAAAAACTCAAACATCACTTTCAAAGGAAATACTTGGAACATCAACAAAGAAAACAACAATTTGAATTATGTGGTGTTCAATGAAAGCTATAATAATTTTCGAATTCAGCAAATTATCTTAAAGCACAACAAAGAAGAAATATCCTTGAGCGGTTCAGCAAGGGATACGAGTTATAAAGACATCAAAGTTGGATTTAAAGACGTTCATTTAGGCAATATCACACCCGAAATCGATAGTTTGAAACTGGATGGATTGGTCAACGGAAGTATTTTGTTGTTGCAAAGTGACAACGAATATTTCCCTACATCTTATTTAAAAATTGATGATTTTGAAGTGAATAAGAATATATTAGGCGCATTAAAAATCAATATTTTAGCCAATGATAATTTGTCTAATTTCGATGTGGATGCCTCGCTGAAAAATGAAAAATTCGAATCGTTTGCCGCTTCAGGAAAAGTCTATTATGCGGATCAAAATCCGACGGTGAATATGGATGTCAGTCTCAACAAATTGGATATATCTGCCTTGTCGCCCTTTGGTGAAACGGTTTTTGACCGACTCAGAGGACAGGTGAGCGGAAACGCACAATTGACAGGACGACTGAAAAGCCCCGAAATAAACGGATTGCTAACGGTAGAAAAAGCGGGGATGAATTTTCCTTATTTGAAGGTGGATTTAGATTTCCCGAACCAAGGAAGAATAGTGTTAGACAAAAATCGATTTGTCATAGACAATTGGAAGGTAACAGACGCAAAATATAAAACCAATTCTACCTTGAATGGCAGTATTTCTCATCTAAATTATTCCGATTGGCGCATGGATTTGAAGCTCAACACCAATCGATTTTTGGTGCTCGACACCAAAGAAGAAATCGAATCGCTCTACTACGGAACCGGATTTATAAGTGGAATCGCAAGCCTTCGCGGGCCGTTTGACGATTTGGTAATCGATGTCAATGCAAAAACCGAAAAAGGAACCAACTTCTATATTCCCATCAGCGATGCAGCCTCCGTAGGAGACAATTCTTTCATGCGGTTTATCACACCGGAAGAGAAGGAAAAACGAAAAAATGGGCTTACAAACACCTTCGAGGAATTGAAGGGGCTGTCTGTCAATTTTGATTTAGATGTGACTCCGGATGCAGAAATTGAAATCATGGTTGACAAAGAAAACCAAAGTACATTAAGGGGGAAAGGCGTAGGTAACTTGTTGATTGAATTGGACACCAACGGAAAATTCAACATGTGGGGTGACTTTATTACCTACAGTGGTATTTACAATTTCAAATACAAAAGACTTATCAACAAAAAATTTGTGGTTCAACAAGGCGGAACCATTACTTGGGACGGTGATCCGCTTCAAGCGCAAATAAACATAAAAGCGGTTTACAAAACGGAAGCCAATCCTGCATTGTTACTCGAGTCGCAAGTTGCCTCAAGAAAGATAGCCACTGAAGTTTATATCAATCTCAACGGAGTTTTGACACAACCAGATCTCGATTTTAACATCGAATTTCCCAATGCCAATTCGCAGATAAAATCAGAGCTTCAATTCAAATTAGATGACAAAGAAGTGAGAAATAGGCAAGCCATTTCTGTGATTTCAACCGGAGCTTTTATGAATGTCAACAATGCGATTGGGCAACAAATCATCAGCGGAAACTTAGTGTCCGAAAGTGTATCGAGCTTGGTGAACGATTTGTTTCAAGACGACAACAGCAAGTTTAATGTAGGCTTAGATTATGTGCAGGCAGACAGCAACCCCGAATTTCAGACGCAGGGTAGGGTTGGGGTCACTTTTCAAACCCAAATCAACGATCGAATACTGATAAACGGAAAAGTGGGCGTGCCCACAGGTGGCGTTTCCCAATCGGTAGTTGTTGGTGATGTTCAGGTAGAACTGTTGTTAAACGAAGACGGAACGCTTCGTGCGCAAGTTTTTAACCGTCAGAACCAGATACAATATATCGGCGAACAAGAAGGCTATACGCAAGGTGTTGGAATATCATATCAAGTAGATTTTGATAATTTTAAGGAGTTATTGAAGAAAATTTTCAAAGAAAATAAAAAGAAAAAAGACGCGGCTCTAAAACCCAAAACAGATAAGGTATTGCCTGAGTTTATTGAATTTAAAAAATCAAATGATTAAAAAGGATTTAAAAAATCATTTTTAGTTGTAACATTATTGTATTTATATTTACATATTATAACAAAAACAAAAAATTATTAAACATGAAAACATTCAAAACACTATTTATCGGTCTATTTCTTATTGTTTCAGCTTCAACATTCGCGCAAACTGCCGATGAAATTATTTCAAATTATTTTGAAAATACCGGAGGTTTAGAAAAATGGCAAAACCTGAAAGGAATCAAGATGAGCGCGAAAATAAATCAAGGCGGCATGGAAATTCCGTTAGAAATAATCCAATTAACAGGAGGTAAACAAATGACCGTAATTACTTTTCAAGGAAAGGAAATAAAGCAAGGAGTTTTTGACGGGACAACCCTTTGGAGCACCAATTTTATGACCCAAAAAGCCGAAAAAAGCGATCAAGAATCAACAGACAACCTAAAACTTGATGCCAATGATTTTCCCGATTCATTTTTAGGATATAAAGAAAAAGGCTACACGGTAGAATTGGTGGGAAAAGAAACCATCGACGGTGCTGAAACGTTTAAAGTAAAATTGGTAAAAGAACCCATTACAATAGACGGAAAAAAAGAAGACAACGTCACCTACTATTTTTTTGACACCGAAAATTATGTGCCGATTGCCATTCAGTCCGAAATAAAATCCGGTCCAATGAAAGGCCAAACATCCGAAATAAAATTAAGCGACTATCAAGAAGTAGATGGTTTTTATTTTCCCTTCACAATGATTCAAGGACTCAAAGGGCAGGCAGGACAACCGTTAACACTTGATAAAATAGAGTTGAATCCGACAATTGATAACGCTTTGTTTTTATTCCCGGAAGAAACATCGTCTTCAAAAAACTAAATTTATCCAAATCCCCAAAAACTAATTGGGGATTTTTTTTGTTGATAAAATCGTACTAACTTAACAATAATCAGATGAAAAACTATTTTTTACTGTTGGCTTGTTTTTTTGTTTTAAACAATTTTTCTTCTTTTGCTCAAAATACAAACACCATTGATGCGAAAGATTTATTTGGCGATCTTCGCGCCAGGCACATCGGTCCTGCATTGATGAGTGGAAGAATAAACGATCTTGAAACACACCCCAAAAATTCACGCATCATATATGCAGGTGCGGCCGGCGGTGGTGTTTGGAAGTCTAACGACGCGGGCACAACTTTCAATCCTATTTTTGACAAATACGCCCAGTCAATCGGTGCGATTGCAATTGACCCAAATGATCCGGATAACACGGTTTATGTAGGTACCGGTGAGACTTGGACAAGAAACAGCGTTTCTATCGGAGATGGATTGTACAGGACAAAAGACGGGGGTAATTCATGGGAAAAATTAGGTTTTGACAAATCAGAACGCATCGCAAATATCATCATCAATCCCAACAACTCAAGCGAAATTTATGTAGCTGTACTCGGCGCACTTTGGTCAGACAGCGATGAAAGAGGAGTTTATAAATCGACTGACGGCGGTGTTTCTTGGACTAAAACTTTGTATGTAAACTCGAAAACGGGTTGTTCAGACTTGGTCATCGATCCAAAAAATCCAAACGTGCTCTACGCGTCCATGTGGGAATTCAGACGAACAGCTTGGTCTTTTGAATCGGGAGGAGAGCAAAGTGCATTATACAAATCCATCGATTCAGGAAAAACATGGAATAAGATACACAACGGCTTTCCAAATGGAAAATTGGGTCGTTTAGGCGTTGCAATCGCACCTTCTAATTCTAATATCTTATACACCGTTATCGAAGCAGAAGAAGACCTCAGAAAAGGTCTTTATAGAAGTGACGATGCAGGAGAAAGTTGGAAACAATTGAACAATGATTTCGAAATAACGGTCCGACCATTTTATTTTTCTAGAATTGTTGTAGATCCCAAAAATCCGGAAGTTGTCGTCAAAGGTGGACTGAGTGGGTCTATTTCGAGAGACGGCGGGAAGACATTTAAAAACCTTGGAAACATGCACAGTGACATTCACGACGTTGTGTTTGACATTCATGATTCAGACAGGATGTATGTTGCCACAGACGGTGGCGTTTATCGCTCGTGGAATGGTGGGACTACCATGGAAATCGTCGAAAATTTACCGGTATCGCAGTTTTACCAAATAAGCTTGGACGATGCAGAACCTTATAACATTTACGGCGGTCTGCAAGACAATGGCTCTTGGTACGGACCTTCCTCATCTGAAGGCGGCATCAATGCAAAAGATTGGAATGCCATCGGTGGTGGAGACGGATTCAGGGTTTTAAAACATCCAACAAAGAACATCATTTATTCTGAAATGCAAGGAGCTGAAAACGTTTGGCGATATGATGTTGACAATAAATTAGTAAAAACTATTCAGCCATTGCCGTTGGAGGGATACGCCAAATTGCGGTTCAATTGGAATGCGCCGATGGCTGTCAGCAATTTCAAACCAGACAGAATTTATATCGGAAGTCAATTTCTCCACAAATCGGATGACAAGGGAGATACATGGAAAATAATTTCTCCAGATTTGACTACCAATGACAAAACAAAGCAAGAACAAGAAAACTCCGGCGGATTATCTATGGACAATTCGGGAGCCGAAAATCACACAACTATTTTTACGATTGCCGAATCTCCGTTGGATGAAAACATAGTTTGGGTAGGTACCGATGACGGAAATGTTCAAGTGACAACCGATGGCGGTAAAACGTGGACGAATACAGTTGCTAATATAGTCGGATTGCCTAAAAACACCTGGACTTACCACATCGAAGCAAGCTCACACGACAAATCTACCGCCTATGCCGTTTTTGAAGGACATGCACATGGTGATATGAATCCTTACGTTTTCAAAACTAAAGACTTGGGGAAATCATGGACTAATATCATCACAGCAGAAGTAACCGGTTTTGCCAGAAACATTCAAGAAGATTTCGTCAATCCTGATTTGCTTTTTCTGGGAACAGAATTCGGGTTATACATAACCTTAGATGGTGGAAAAAGCTGGAGTAAATTCACCAACAATATGCCATCTGTTGCGGTTCATTTTATTGATTTACATCCCAAAACAAATGATTTGGTTTTGGCGACACACGGACGCGGGGTGATTATTATCGATGACATTTCTCCTTTACGCGAAATTTCACCTGAGACACTCAATGAAACCTTGCACTTTTTTACATCCAAACCCAAAGTAATGGTTGATCAGAGCGGATTTTCAGACAGTTTTGGCAGTGAAACAGAATTCGTTGGAAACAATCCATCTACTTCAGCACAAATTAAATATCTCTTGCCGAAGCGACACACTTTTGGCAAAATGACCATGGAAATACAAGATTTAGAAGGCAATAAATTAACAACCATTGATCCCGGAAAATCTAAAGGAATCAACATTGTCAACTGGAATTTCACCATCAAACAACCGAAAGTCGCCAAAGGGAAAACCTTTAGTTTTGGTGGATTTACTTCTCCGCGTGTCAAAGAAGGAAAATACAAAGCTGTTATCGTAAAAGGAAAAGATACTTTCGAACATGTATTTGAGGTGATTTATGACAAGCGTGCCGGATTGACCGAAACCGACAGAGCATTCAAATACAAAATAACCATGAAAATGTATGACATGACTCAACAGTTGGCTTATTTAGTTTATGAATTGGATGCTACTCAGGAAGCTGTAAAAACAAATAAAAAACTATATGCCTCATTTGAAAATCTCAAAAAAACTTTGGTGGTGACAACCGGAGACAATTATGTCGGCTCGGCTGAACCCCAATTGAGAGAAAAAATGTCTGATTTGTACAGCAAAATCGCAAATAGTTATGACAAACCTTCCAATGCCGAATTAGATTATCTGAAGCTGATTGAAAACCGTTTTGAAAAAGCCAAGACTGACTTTGAAAAACTTAAAGAAAAAGCCAAGGTCAAAATTCCGCTCAAAACTTTTGACGATTTCGTCAATGAATAATTAGAAAAAAGGTCGCGGTAAAAAGCGACCTTTTTTATTTTTCAACATCAATAATCCAGCTTTTTTTACGTATATTTGCCAAAAGCATACATTTTTATTTTTCTCAGAAAATCCTACATTTTCCCAAGCTGTTAGTACTTCATTTACTTTTGAGCGAATTCCAAATGTTTACTTCAATTATTAGGTGATAGGCTATTCAATTTGAGTAGTTTAGTTAAATTTAAAATCTTAAAATCCGCATGGCTAAATCGCAGCAAAGTTTTGGTAAAAAAGAAAAAGAAAAACTACGCATAAAAAAGCGTCAGGATAAAGAATTGCGAAAAATTGACCGAAAGGCCAATGCCAAAGGTGGTGGTTTTGAAAACATGATAGCCTATGTTGATGAATACGGACAAATCACTGACACACCACCAGATCCTTCCAAAAAAATTATAGTGGATGTTGAAAGCATCGAAATTGGTGTTCCAAAAAGAGCCAAAGAAGAAGAAGTTGACCCGGTCAAAAAAGGAAAAATTGACTATTTCAATGATTCTAAGGGCTTTGGTTTTATCAAGGAAAACGGTACCCAAGAAAAATACTTTGTACACGCAAGCGGTATGATTGACGACCTCAAAGAAGGAGAGGCCGTTTCTTTTGAGTTAGAGAGGGGTATGAAAGGTATGAATGCTGTTCGTGTGAAACGCATAACCACCGGTTAATTTCACTTCCTAAAGTCTAACAAATCGTATTGTTTTTTCTCAAAAAGCTTTCTAATTGGTCGGCAGTTTGCAGACATTTACTGACTTTTTTCGTTTCGCTGCAAGACCTTCCATTTAATTCATGGTGTGACCTGCATTCAAAGGCAGAAATATCTAATTTTTCAAAGTTTTTATCAATTGCCCTGCATTGTTCATACAATTCGTTAATCGTTGATTTGCTATTGGGAACAACGGCATTATGCAATAAAAATCCAATTAGAAAATTTTCAATGGCAAATTGGGCGTTTTTACAAACCATAAAAGAGACTACATCTTCTTCCGGTCTGCAAAGTTCTTCATTTGCTTCGATCAGTTTTTCAATGGCTTTGTCAAATAATTGATTGGCTTTGGCTTTCATTTGTTTTGTTTTTTAACGTGAAAAATATACTGTTTATTACAAATTTATCTTGATAGTCAAGACATTGATGTTATCAATAGAACTTGGATAACACAGATCTTGACTGGTTGATTGATCTGTGTTATCCGGGCTTGAACACTTTGAATAAAGTTCAAGAAAGTTCCATCTTTTTTATACAAATTACATGCCTCTGTATAGCTCCAATCTTTCCCATTTGGTGTTCACTTCTTCTTGTGCTTGTTTTAGCAGTTCAGCGCCTAATTGGGCGTTTTCTTTCACCACCCTGGAAAAACGTGTTTCTTTATACATAAAGTCGCTCAACGGAGCTGCAGGTGCTTTGGAATCCAATCTGAATTTTTCACCTTTGGGTTTTGACGGATCAAATCTGAACAACGGCCAATAGCCTGTTTCTACCGCCTTTTCTTGATGCATTGCGCCATCTTTAAGATCGTAACCGTGTTCTCCACAATGAGAATATGCGACAATCAATGAAGGTCCGGGGTAAGCCGCTGCTTCTTCTATGGCTTTCAGGGTTTGTAAATCTTTAGCTCCGATGGCCACTTGCGCGACATATACGTTGCCATAAGAAATAGCTTGAAGCGCGATGCTTTTTTTGCCGGTTCTTTTTCCGGATACGGAGAATTTAGCACTCGCACCCAGCGGTGTTGCTTTGGATGTTTGCCCGCCGGTGTTCGAGTAAACCTCGGTATCCATCACCATGATGTTGATGTCTTCTCCGGAAGCCAATACGTGATCGACACCGCCATAACCAATATCGTATGCCCAACCGTCGCCACCCAAAATCCAAACTGCTTTTTTGCGCAGGTATTCGGTAAGTTGAATCAACTTGTTGGCATTTTCATTGTTGTCGATGATAGACAAAACTTTTTTAAGTTCGTCAATGTCAGCAAATTTCTGATTTTTTTGCGTTTCGGTTTCCTCCGGATTTTCTAAAATAGATTCTACCAATTCGCTACCTATCAAAAGTTCTAATGATTTCAATAAACCGACGGCGATTTCCTGTTTTTTGGTCAGTGCCAATTTCATACCCAAACCAAACTCTGCATTGTCTTCAAACAAGGAGTTTGCCCAAGCAGGTCCTCTTCCGAATTCATTGGTTTTGTATGGAGTGGTCGGTAAATTTCCACCATAAATGGAAGAACAACCCGTTGCGTTTGCAATCAAAATTTTATCGCCAAAAAGTTGGGTGAGCATTTTGATGTATGGGGTTTCTCCACAACCCGAACAAGCACCAGAAAACTCAAACAGCGGCTCTAAAAATTGAGATCCTTTCACATTGGTTATTTGCAATTCTTCTCGGTTGTAATAAGGCAGTTTTACGAAATAATCCCAATTGGCATTTTCTTCCACGCCCACATCCAATTTTTTGCGCATGTTGATGGCCTTGAAATCGTCAATGTCTTTGCTGATAGCCGGACAGACTGCCACACACAAATCGCAACCGGTACAATCTTCTGGAGAAACCTGAAGTACATACGATTCCAATTCGCTGTTAAAAGGTCTTCCTTTTGCGGGAACGGCTTTTAAAGAAGACGGAGAGCCTGCCAATTCGCTGTTTGAAACAACTTTGGCACGAATGGCAGCGTGCGGACAGATGGCGATGCATTTGTTGCATTGTGTACACAAATTGGCATCGTCCCAAACCGGAATAAAATCTGCAATGCCTCGTTTTTCATATTGGGTAGTTCCCATTGGAAAAGTTCCGTCTATCGGGAAGGCACTCACAGGAAGTTCATCGCCATATCCGGCTAAGATTTTTTCCAATACCTCTTTGACAAATCCGTCAGGAGCATTTCGCATGGCTGACAACAATTGTTTTTCGCTGGAAACCTTTTTCGGATAGTCAACTTTTTGCAATCCTGCCAAAGATTTATCAACCGCATCAAAGTTCATTTTTACGATTTTTTCACCTTTGTGCGAGTAGGTTTTGACAATGGCATCTTTTATTTTCTGAATGGCTTCTTCTTTGGGTAAGATTCCTGAAATGGCGAAGAAACAGGTTTGCAAAACTGTGTTGGTGCGTTTTCCCAAATTGGCTTCTTGTGCAACTTTATTGGCATCAACCACATACAATTGCGCTTCCTTTTTGATGATTTCTCTTTGAAGTTTTTCGGGGAACTGATCCCAAATTTCATCTTTGGAAAATGGTGAATTCAACAAAAATGTTCCACCTTGTTTAAGGTCGGCCAACATATTGTATTTCTCAATGAAATTGAATTGATGACTGGCTATAAAATCTGCTTTGTCAATCAAATAAGTCGAGTAAATCGGGTCGGGTCCGAAACGCAAATGCGATATGGTCTGCGCACCTGCTTTTTTGGAGTCATAGACAAAATAACCCTGTACGTAGTTATCGGTAGTCTCTCCGATAATTTTGATGGAGTTTTTATTGGCACCGACTGTTCCGTCAGAACCCAGACCGTAAAACATGCAATTGACGGTAGTCCGTTCGATTTCGAAATTATAATCCGGCTCCAGACTGGTGTGTGTTACATCGTCATAAATTCCTACGGTAAAGTGGTTTTTTGGTTTATCTTTCAACAACTCATCATATATACCTTTAACCATTTTGGGTGTAAACTCTTTCGATGACAATCCGTAGCGACC
Organism: Bacteroidetes bacterium HGW-Bacteroidetes-13; assembly: GCA_002841025.1. Classification (GTDB taxonomy): domain Bacteria; phylum Bacteroidota; class Bacteroidia; order Flavobacteriales; family Flavobacteriaceae; genus UM-FILTER-40-17. The sequence continues at coordinate 12,486 of PHDQ01000001.1, forward strand.
ACCTACCACAACCGGCATTTTTCGGTTGCTTTCTGCAAAGGCTGAAATAACATCCATATACAAAGGTTCGCCGATGCTTCCCGGCTCTTTGGTGCGGTCTAAAACGGCAATTTTTTGAACAGTTTTGGGTAATTCACTCAAAAACCGATTGATGGAGAAAGGTCTGTATAAACGGATGAATAAGGCGCCTACTTTTTCGCCTTTTTTCAACATGGCGTCGATGGCTTCTTTGACGGCACCTTCCCCGGATCCCATGATGATAATTACGCGTTCTGCTTCCGGATGCCCGATATAATCAAACAAACTGTATTTTCGTCCGGTGTGAAGGTAAAATTCATCCATCACTTGCTGAACGACTTCCGGTACTTTGTCATAAAACGAATTTGCCGCTTCCCGAGCTTGAAAAAATACATCCGGATTTTGTGAAGTTCCCCTGACAACCGGATGATCGGGATCTAAAGAGCGTTTTTTGTGCTCCATGATTCTGTCTTCCGGCATCATCGCTTTGATGATGTCATCCGGTATGGAGTCTATTTTTGATATTTCATGGGAAGTCCTGAATCCGTCAAATATATTGAGAAATGGAATACGGGTTTGTAGCGTTGCAACTTGCGAAATCAGCGCAAAATCTTGTGCCTCTTGAACCGATCCGCCAAACAACATGGAGAATCCTGTCTGACGAGTCGCCATCACATCTGAGTGATCACCAAAAATGGATAGTGCATGCGTTGCGACCGTTCTGGCAGCAACATGGATGACAGTTGGCAATAGCTCTCCGGCAATTTTATACATGTTTGGAATCATCAACAGCAAACCTTGAGAGGCCGTGAAAGTGGTAGTCAAAGCACCTGCTTGTAAAGATCCGTGAACCGCTCCGGCTGCTCCACCTTCACTTTGCATTTCGACGATTCTCGGTACATTTTCCCAGATATTTTTTTTGCCTTTCGAGCTGTAAACATCCACATGTTCGCCCATTGGCGAAGCAGGCGTGATTGGATAAATTGCGCAGACTTCATTGGTTTTGTGGGCAACTCTGGCAACTGCCTCATTGGCATCACAGATTAATTTTGAAAACTTTTTTTTCATAATGAATGTGTATAATTATTTAAAAAAAATCGGATTGTAACTGCGTCCAAAATTTCCCTGAAACAGCTTACAACCATCAACAAGAAATGAACGTATTAAAAACTTTATAAAATTATCAATCTTAAAAATCACAGAATATGACATTTGTCAGGTATTATATACTATCTGAAAATAAGTTAGATAGAGATATAAATTCAAAAAAAAAATCACTCCTTATTAATTGGGAGTGATTTTTAAATATATTCAAAAATGGTTGTTAGGAAATCTCAGCATTGAGCTAATTTACAATGCAGAATCATTATTCGCCGTGCAACCAGGCTTTCTTTTCCAAAAGAAATGCTTCGGTTTCAACATGATCTTTGTCCGGAACACAACAATCAACCGGGCAAACTTTGGCACATTGCGGTTCGTCATGAAATCCTTTGCATTCCGTACATTTGTCTGAAACGATAAAATAAAATTCGTCTGAATAAGGTTTGTTTTCCTTGTCTGCATCTATTTCTTTTCCTTGCAGGTTTGTAACGACTCCGCTCAGTGCGGTTTCATCGGAGTAAGACCAATTTTGATCGGGTTCGTAGATAGCATGATTCGGGCACTCAGATATACAAGCGTCGCAGTTTATGCATTCTTCTGTTATGATAATTGCCATGTTTTGTGGGTGTTATGATTAAATAATTGTAAAATTAAGTAAAACTTCATTACCTTTAACTGACAAAAATCATGTTTCATTCTAAAAAATGAAAATAATTTTGACCTCATAGAAAAGCATTTTATTCATGCTTTAAAAAGGTCTAAAACTTTTCAACTTATGATAACAGATAAAGAAATATTGCAACCCGAAGTATTGGAAGCAGTGGTAATTCGGTTTGTCGGTGATTCCGGTGATGGAATGCAGTTAACCGGTTCACAATTCTCCGACACTTCAGCTATGTTTGGCAACGATGTTGCAACATTCCCCAACTATCCATCCGAAATTAGAGCACCTCAAGGCAGTTTATATGGTGTTTCCGGATTTCAGGTTCACATTGGAAGTGTCGAAATCAGCACACCCGGCGATCAGGTAGATTTGTTGGTGGCAATGAATCCTGCGGGTTTGAAAACCAATTTATACGCAGTAAAACCCGGTCATACCATCATAGTCGATACCGATTCATTCAACAAAAAGAATCTGGAAAAAGCACAATACGACACCAATCCCTTGGAAGACGGCAGTCTTGAGAATTATCGAATCATCGAAGTTGCCATGTCGTCCTTGACAAAAGAAGCCTTGAAAGAGGTGGAAGGATTAGATAATAAAATGATTACCCGAAGCAAGAATATGTTTGCCTTGGGCATGGTCTATTGGATGTACAACCGTTCTACTGCACACACCATCGAATTTTTCAACAAGAAATTTAAAAATACGCCCAATCTAATCGAATCAAATACCAAAGTGCTGAACGCCGGATTTTATTTTGCGGAAACTTTGGAATTGATTCCAAATGCTTACACCATTTCTCCAGCCAAGATGAGACCCGGAAAATACCGAATCATCATGGGCAATACCGCCACGGCTTGGGGATTTTTGGCAGCAGCCGAAAAATCGGGCATGGAATTGTTTTTGGGTTCATATCCCATCACACCGGCAACCGATATACTTCACGAATTGGTCAAACACAAACATTTTGGTGTCAAAGCTTTTCAGGCCGAGGATGAAATAGCGGGCATAACTTCTGCCATCGGTGCATCTTTTGCCGGCGATTTGGCCATTACGACCACGTCCGGACCCGGATTGGCACTAAAAGGTGAAGCCATCGGTTTGGCAGTGATGACAGAATTGCCATTGGTGATTGTCAATGTACAGCGAGGCGGTCCTTCTACTGGCTTGCCAACCAAAACAGAACAATCGGATTTGCTTCAAGCCATGTATGGCAGAAACGGCGAAAGTCCGGTTATCGTGATTGCAGCCAGCACGCCTGCCAACTGTTTCAACTTTGCTTACGAAGCAGCCAGATTGGCTTTAGAACACATGACTCCCGTGATTTTGTTAACCGACGGTTACATTGCCAACGGATCGGCTCCTTGGAAAATAAGAACTGTCGATGAAATGCCGGAAATCAGAAACAACAAAATCTTGGCACCAACCGAAAATTGGTATCCTTATAACCGAGATGAGATTACTTTGGCGCGTAATTGGGCAGTACCCGGAACCAAGGATTTGGAACACCGTATTGGCGGACTCGAAAAAGATAAAGTGACCGGAAACGTGTCTTATGTGCCCGAAAACCACGAATATATGACCCATATCCGGGCAGAAAAAATAAGAAGGGTGCAATACAATATCCCCGAAATAAAAACAGAATTTGCCGATGAAGGAGATTTGTTGATAGTCGGGTGGGGTGGAACCTATGGAACTTTGCATACAGCTGCCAAACAGTTGGATGAAGAGGGATTTAAAAATGTAGGTTTTGCACATTTCAACTACATCAATCCGCTGCCAAAAAATACGGAAGACGTGCTCAAACGATTTAAAAAAATAGTGGTTTGTGAGTTAAACTCCGGACAGTTTTCCAAAATTTTAAAAATAAACTTCAACGGATTGGACATCACTCAATTTAACAAAGTACAAGGTCTTCCGTTTTCAAACGATGAGCTTATTCAACAATTTAAAAAATGGATCTAATTATGGAAGCTACAACAGTTGAGAAATATACGTTCAAAGATTTTACCAGCGACCAAGAAGTGAGATGGTGTCCGGGTTGCGATGATTACGTCATCTTGCGATCCATGCAAAAAGCACTACCCGAAATGGGACTTAAAAGAGAAGATGTCGTGTTTATTTCAGGCATTGGATGTTCCTCCCGGTTTCCGTATTATATGGACACTTATGGCATGCACAGCATCCACGGTCGGGCAACAGCTGTCGCCTCCGGAGTGAAATTAGCCAATCCGAAATTGAGCGTTTGGGTCGTAACCGGTGACGGTGACTCGATGGCTATCGGCGGCAATCACTTCATTCATGTGTTGCGAAGAAACATCAATTTGAATATTCTTCTTTTTAACAACGAAATCTACGGACTCACCAAAGGGCAATTTTCACCTACTTCCTTGGTCGGTCAAAAAACAAAATCATCACCCTACGGAAACACACAACCTCCGTTTTCGCCGGGTGAATTAGCCATCGGTGCCCAAGCGCGGTTTTTTGCCAGAATCGGTGGAAACACGCCCAAAGAAATGACAGAGCTTTTTATCCAAGCGGAAAAATTCAAAGGAACATCACTGATTGAAATACTGCAAAACTGTGTGATTTTTAACGACAATTGCTTTGTAAAATACACTGATAAAGATGTTCGCGAAGACAAACAACTCTTCGTTGAACATGGCAAACCGATGATTTTTGGTAAAAACAAAGACAAAGGTTTGGTGTTGAATCGCCTCAAATTGGAAGTTGTCACCCTTGGAGAAAATGGAATTACGGAAGTAGATATTTTGGTACACGATGCCAAAGAACAAGATCCAACTTTGCACCAGATGCTGGTCAGATTGGAATACCCGTTGGTTACCGGTATCATCCGAAGTTTTGATGATGTGACCCTTGAAGAAAGAGAGGATGCACTTACCGCTAAGGTAAAAGCAGGCTCTAATTTTACCAAAACCGATGATTTGTTTTTTTCCGGAGAAACTTATGAGATTGTTTAAAAAAATCACTAATCCCAAAAAAAAAACAATTTTCAAATTATAAACAGAAACCTGAAATCCGTTTCTTGAGTCCCGAATCATCGGAATTGAAGGAAAAAACTTGAAACTTTAAACATGAAATTTTAAACTAAAAACAATGGGATCGGAAGCAATTATTGTTTTTTTCTTAGCCGGAGTCGTCTTGGTTGCCGGAGCGAATTTTTTATCGAGTCTGATTTCTCACAAATCGGACAATCCGCAAAAACGAGAACCTTACGAAAGCGGTATGAAAACCATCGGTCCTACTTGGGTTCAGTTTAAAGTGGGCTATTATTTATTTGCCATCCTATTCCTGATTTTCGATGTGGAAGTTGCTTTTCTGATTCCTTGGGCAGTCGTTTTCAAGGATGTCGGTTCGGTTGCTTTAATTGAAATCATCATATTTCTCGTCATTTTGGGATTGGGATTGTTATACGCATGGAAAAAAGGAGCATTAAAATGGGAATAGAAAAAACAAGATTTTTGAGCCAGGCCGAAGGAGAGGGAAGGGCTCAGCCGATACCGGACGATTTTCCAGGAAAAGTAATTCCGGCAGGAAATGGAGCCAACGTGATTGTCACTTCGTTGGACAAAGTCATCAATTGGGGTCGCTCTAATTCGCTTTGGTCGCTCTATTTCGGCACGAGTTGTTGCGCCATCGAAATGATGCAGACCGGAGCTGCGCGCCACGATTATTCCCGATTTGGGTTTGAAGTTGCCAGACCTTCGCCAAGACAAGCCGATTTAATCATCATCGCAGGAACGATTGTCAACAAAATGGCACCCGTACTTCGTCGATTGTACGATCAGATGGCCGAACCCAAATACGTCATCGCCATGGGTGCGTGTGCCATTTCTGGCGGACCGTTTTTTTACAATTCCTATTCGGTTGTCAAAGGTGCCGACCACGTGATTCCGGTCGATGTTTACGTCCCGGGTTGTCCGCCACGACCAGAGGCTTTGTTGGAAGGAATGCTGATGCTACAAGATAAAATCCGCACGGAAAACATGAAGCACAAAGAGAATCCGATAGATGGATTTGATGAAGGGAAGTGAGAAGGAAAGCAATGCGCAACCTGCCTGCGACAGGCAGGTAGACAATTAGCAAAAATTAGAAGTCACCGGCAGGTTGCGAAAATAGAAACGCAAATAGTTCACAAAAAATAAAGACATGAACAACGAGGCATTACAAAATTTAATCAGCAGTTGGCATCCGGATTTAACTTTCACGGAAGAAGGTTCACAGTTTTTGAATATCAGCGTTCAGCCCGAACAACTTCACAACTTGATGAAGCAATTGAAAACCAATTCGGATACCCATTTTGATTATTTGTTTTGTTTGACCGGCGTAGATTGGGAATCGGCTCTGGGTGTGGTTTATCATTTAGAATCGACAACGCACAGACATGCAGTGGTCGTCAAAGTACAAACGGAAGACCGGGAAAATCCGACATTCGACACGGTTAGTGACATTTGGGCTACCGCTGAATTTCACGAACGGGAAGTCTTCGATTTTTTTGGTATTAAATTTAATAACCACCCCAATTTAAAAAGACTTTTTCTGACCGAAGATTGGGATGGATACCCGCTCAGAAAAGATTATGTAGATGAAATAAATATGGTTGTCAAATAGATGCAAATGGAAACAATCACTGTCAACAAGAGCTTTAAATCGGAAGAATATTTTATCAATATGGGACCTCAACACCCTGCAACGCATGGCGTTTTGAGGTTGTTGTTGACGATAGACGGCGAAATCATCAAAAAAGTTGAGCCCGATTTGGGGTACATTCATCGCTCCATCGAAAAAATGTGCGAACGAGACAGTTATCAGCAAATTGTGCATTTGACAGACCGGATGGATTATTTATCCTCTCATATCAACAACGAAGCAGTTTGTTTGGCGGTTGAAAACGCCTTACAACTCGAAATTCCGGATCGCGTCAAAGTTATCCGAACCATTATCGGGGAATTGACCCGAATTGCTTCCCACACTTTGTGGTGGGGCGTGATGGGCATGGATGTGGGTGCGTTGACAACCTATTTCTACGGTTTCAGAGATCGCGAGTTAATCAACGATATTTTTGAGGAAACCTGCGGTGCTCGTCTGACGATGAACTACAACATTCCGGGCGGATTGATGTTCGATATTCATCCAAATTTTGTGAAAAGAACCAAGGAGTTCATCGCACATTTCAAAACCAAATTACCCGAGTATGACTCGCTGCTGACCGGAAATATTATCTTCCAAAAACGAATGAAAGGCGTGGGGATATTGTCTAAAGAAGATGCTATTTCATACGGAGCTTCAGGTCCAGTCGGGCGGGGTTCAGGTTATTCTTGTGATGTTAGAAAACACCATCCTTACAGCGCTTTAGATAAAGTTACTTTCAATGAAACTTTAAGACAGGAAGGCGATTCATTTGCCCGTTATCAAGTTCGGATTCAAGAGATGTGGGAATCTATGTCTATCATAGAGCAACTCATCGACAACATACCGGAAGGCGAGCACCAAGTGGCGACCAATGCAGTTATCAAATTGCCCAAAGGGGAGTTTTACCAAAAAGTAGAAACTGCACGTGGTGAATTGGGTGTTTACATCATCAGTACGGGAACAAAAAGTCCGTATCGTTTAAAATTTCGCTCACCCGGATTTTCAAATTTATCCCTGCTCAACCACATAGCCGTGGGAGGAAAAATAGGCGATTTAGTCGCCACCATGGCAACCCTCGACCTCGTAATTCCCGATATTGACCGATAATTTTACAGCCATGATACGATTTTTCAGCATCACAAAAAATATACACGAATGGCTCTTCAACTTGATGCCCGAAAGCGTGGCAAGTGTTGTAGAAATGATATTAATAGCGGTCGTGTATTTGCTAATTTTTGCGGTAGCCGGACTTTATTTGGTGTTACTCGAAAGAAGAGTAGCAGCTTGGTTTCAGTTGCGTATTGGGCCTAACAGAGTGGGTTATCAGGGCTTGTTGCAAACCATGGCTGACGCGCTGAAATTGGTTTCAAAAGAACTTACGGGAACTGAAAAAGCAGACAAATTTTTATACAATCTCGCACCGTATTTTGTCATCATATCTTCTTTGATGGCTCTGTCTGTTTTTCCTTTTACACAAGATTTTCAGGCTTTTGACATCAATATCGGTCTGCTGTTTTTGATTGCGATTTCATCCATCGGTGTTATCGGAATTTTGTTGGGTGGCTGGAGCAGTAACAACAAGTTTGCCTTGATTGGTGCCATGCGCAGCGGCGTGCAAACCATCAGTTATGAACTTTCAGTAGGGCTTTCGTTACTCACCATGGTTTTGTTGACCGGAAGTTTGCAATTGTCTGAAATCGTAGAAGTTCAAAAAGGTGGCTGGTTGATTGTTCAGGGACACATTCCCGCGGTCATCGCCTTTATGATTTATATGATAGCCGGAACTGCCGAAACCAATCGCGCACCTTTTGACTTGGTAGAAGCCGAATCGGAATTGGGTGCGGGCTTTCACACCGAATACTCGGGAATGAAATTCGCATACTTCTTTTTGGCGGAGTTTATCAACATGTTTATCATCGCGGCGATTGCCACAACCGTATTTTTTGGGGCTTGGCTGTCACCTTTCGGAATCACCGAATCTATCCCGATACTGGGTGTGGTTTGGTTTTTGGGAAAAACGCTGATTTTGGTTTTTTTGATGATGTGGTTCAGGTGGACTTTTCCAAGATTGAGAATCGATCAACTGTTGACGCTGGAATGGAAATATTTATTGCCAATCAATCTAATTAATATAGTCGTTATGGCATTTGTGGTCTGGCTTAAAATAACCATTTAAAGAAAATTTCATATAAAGAATATCGATTAAAAAATTATGAATTATGAATTATGAATTATGAATTATGAATTATGAATTATTATGAATTAAACAAATAACAAGCAACCAGTAACAACCAGCAACCAGCAACCAGCAACCAGTAACCAGTAACCAGTAACCAGTAACCAGTAACAAATAACGAATAACGATTAACAAATAACATGGCTTTTTGGAATTTGAAATTATAAAAGTATGAGCTATTTTTCAGACATATACAGCGGAATAAAAACATTGCTAACCGGCATGAGCGTTACCGGAAAATATTTTTTGCATGCGAGAAAAGGTGCCATTACCCAACAATATCCGGACAATCGGGCGACTTTGAAAATGTTTGATCGTTTTCGGGGTGAAGTGGTTATGCCGCATGACGAAAACAATGAGCACCAATGTACAGGTTGTCAAAAATGCGAACTGGCTTGTCCCAATGGAAGTATTGAGATCATCTGGGACAGGGGAATCGACGAAACCACCGGAAAAAAGAAGAAAAAAATAGATCAACACATCTACCATTTGGGCATGTGCACCATGTGCGGATTGTGTATAGAAGCCTGCCCGACCGATGCGATAGTCTGGGCACAAAATTTTGAAAATTCGGTTTACGACCGAACCAAGCTCACGAAAGTTTTAAACCAACCCGGATCTAAGGTAAAAGCCGGCATAGAAGACTAAAACCATGGAAAGAATTATATTTTACACACTGGCGTTGATAATTGTCGTTTTTGCCATTGCCTCAGTCAGCAGCCGGAAAATGCTCCGGTCGGTTATTTATTTGCTGTTTGTGCTTTGCGGAATTGCGGGATTTTATTTTTTGATTGATTATAACTTTCTGGCAGCCATTCAACTGACAGTTTACGCGGGCGGCATCATCGTATTGTTGATTTTTTCGGTCATGCTGGTTCACCACATCGAAATGGAGTTGGAAGTAGTGAAAAAAGCGAGACAAATTTTGGTAGGGTTGCTATGTCTCATCGGACTTGGCGTGTTTTTGATTACGATTTATACGCATCCGTTCGTGGTCGTTGAAAACCAAATAACTACCACAACAGCCGATATTGGGTACAAACTTTTGAGCTATGATGATGGCGGATTTATTTTGCCATTTGAGGTGATTAGTGTGCTTTTGTTGGCGGCGATGATTGGAGCGATAGTCATCGCAAAAAAAGTCGGGAGTGAGTAATGCGCAATTGGCAATATACAAGAAACTTGAAACTTGAAACTTGAAACTTGAAACTTGAAACTTGAAACTTGAAACCTCCTGCCTGCCGGCAGGGAAACTTGAAACAAAATAAACAAGATATACCTCATGATTACAGGAATCAGCCTTTACGAAATACTCACCGTTACTTCCATTATTTTCTTTGTGGGCGTTTACGGCTTCATTACGCGAAAAAATTTGATATCCGTATTGATTTCCATCGAATTGATTCTCAATGCTTCCGCAGTTAATTTTGTGGCTATCAACAAGTATTTATACCCCGAAGCCTTGCAGGGAGTGGTTTTTTCCATTTTTATCATCGCTGTTGCGGCTGCCGAAACTGCGTTGGCGGTTTCAATCATCATCAATCTTTACAGACAAATCAGCTCGGTGGAGGTAAAGGACACCGAAATTATGAAGTATTAACATCTTGAAAATATGAACCTTAGCTACACCATACTCATCCTACTTGTTCCACTGACCGTTTTTCTATTGCTCGGAATTTTCAATCAAAAAATCAAACCGGCAGTTTCCGGATACATCGGGGTTTTTGGTCTGTTTGTCTCGACCGTTTTGTCTTATTTCACGGCTTATCAGTACTTTTTTGTGTTTGGTAAGTTGGAGGGGGTTTATCAAACTTTTGCCCAAAAAACAGTTTGGATGAATTTCACCGATACGCTTCACATCGACATGGGTGTCTTGATTGACCCGATTTCTGTGATGATGCTGGTTGTGGTTTCGACGATATCGCTCATGGTACATATTTACAGTCGGGGCTATATGAAAGGGGATGAAGGCTATACCCGATTTTTTGCGTTTCTGTCTTTGTTTACTTTTTCCATGTACGGTTTGGTTTTGGCAACCAATCTTTTTCAAATCTATATTTTCTGGGAATTGGTTGGGGTCTCATCCTTTTTGCTGATTGGATATTACTACACCAAACCTTCGGCAGTTGCAGCCGCCAAAAAAGCGTTTATCGTCACCCGATTTGCCGATTTGGGTTTTTTAATTGGTATTTTAATCATCGGGTTTTATACCGGCACCTACGATTTTGAAACTTTAAACAACCCCGAAGGTGCCGCCATCCTCAATTGGGCTTCGGGTTCATTTATGGGTTTGTCCATACTCACTTGGGCATTGATATTGATTTTTATTGGAGGCGCGGGCAAATCTGCCATGTTTCCTTTACACATTTGGTTACCTGATGCCATGGAAGGGCCGACGCCGGTTTCTGCGTTGATTCACGCTGCAACGATGGTGGTTGCGGGTGTTTTTCTGGTCGCTCGATTGTTTCCGATGTATTATTTTGTGGAAGATGGATTTGCGCTGAAAGTTGTGGCTTTTGTGGGTGCTTTTTCGTCCCTGTTTGCCGCTGTCATCGCGATTACGCAAACCGACATCAAACGGGTTTTGGCATTCTCTACCATGTCACAATTGGGTTATATGATGTTGGCACTTGGCGTTTCGGGATACGACGGACATGAAGGTGTAGGTTATATGGCATCCATGTTTCATTTGTTTACGCACGCCATGTTTAAGGCACTTCTTTTCTTGGGCGCAGGCTCGGTTATACACGCTGTTCACAGCAATTATTTGAAAGACATGGGCGGATTGCGCAAGTATATGCCTGTCACAAACATCACCTTTTTGATTGCTGCCTTGGCGATCGCCGGCGTACCGCCATTTGCGGGATTTTGGAGTAAAGATGAAATTTTAGCAGCCGCATTTGAACAAAACAAACTGATTTATTTTGTTGGCGTTTTTGTCGCCGGACTGACGGCATTTTATATGTTTCGTATCTACTTTGGTATTTTTTGGGGAAAAGAAACAAAGTACAAACATCCGCCGCATGAGTCGCCTGTTTCGATGACTTTTCCGTTGATGGTATTGGCGTTTCTGAGTATTGTAGTCGGATTCATACCGTTTAGCGAATTCATCACTGCCGACAAAGCCGGATTTGAAGCGCATCTTAATTACCCGCTTGCAGCCGTAGCGGTAGGTGTGGGGTTGATTGGAATCGGATTGGCGTATGTTTTTTACAAGAAAGAAAATGACTTGGCGGAAAGATTCTCAATCGCTTTTGGTTTTTTTTATATTTGGACATTCCACAAGTTCTATTTTGATGAAATTTATCTGTTCGTTACCAAGAAAATCTTGTTTCAACGCATTTCTTGGCCAATCTCCAAATTCGATAAAAAATATGTGGACGGCACCATGGAAGGAATTGGAAACAAGACCGTTTTAATCTCTGAAAAAATAAAAGGATTGCAATCCGGTAAATTTCAAGATTATGCATTTGCCTTTGTATCTGGCGTTGTCGTGTTGGCATTGGTTTTTATTTACTTTTTGAATTATTAAAACTATGGATATTCTAACTCTTTTCATCATTGTCCCGGTCTTGACTGTTGCAGTCTTGTTGTTTTCAAAAGGCTTGAAACAAGTACGTGTCGTTTCCATGATTGGAAGTATTATTCAATTGGGAATGGCCATTAATTTGGTATTCGCCTATTTTAAAGAGCGAGCGGTGAATACTGAAATCATGGTATTTATAAAGGATGTCGTGTGGTTTAAAAATTTTAATATTCATTATCAGGTAGGTGTTGACGGTATCTCGGTGGCTTTGTTATTGTTAACAGCTATCGTGGTTCTTGCGGGCGTATTTATTTCCTGGAAAACCAGCGAATTGCCAAAGGAATTTTTCATTTCGCTCATTGTGCTTTCCGTAGGGGTTTATGGCGTTTTTATATCCATTGATTTGTTTACCTTGTTTGTGTTCTTCGAAATTGCGGTAATACCCATGTATTTGCTGATAGGTATTTGGGGATCAGGACCTAAAGAATATTCAGCCATGAAGTTGACCTTAATGCTCATGGGAGCTTCGGCGGTTTTATTGGTGGGTATCTTGGGAATTTACTTTAATTCAAATGCGGATGGGGGTCCTTTAACTTTCAATATTTTGGATATTGCTCAGGTACATATTCCGATCGCGGCACAAAAATTATTTTTTCCATTTGTATTCATCGGTTTTGCGGTGATCAGTGCTTTGTTTCCATTCCATACTTGGTCACCTGATGGTCACGCTTCTGCACCAACCGCCGTATCCATGTTGCACGCTGGTGTTTTGATGAAATTAGGCGGTTACGGGGTGTTTAGAATTGCCATGTTTCTGCTGCCTGCCGGTGCATTGCATTGGTCTTGGTTTTTTATCATTTTAGCAGCTACAGGAGTTGTTTATGGTGCGTTTTCAGCCATCAGACAAACCGATTTGAAATACATCAATGCGTATGCTTCTGTAAGCCATTTGGGATTGGTGTTGTTTGCCTTGTTAACCCTCAATAAAATCGCTTGGAACGGAGCCATCATCCAATCCTTATCGCATGGTTTGCTGACAGCCCTGTTTTTTGCGCTTATCGGGATGATTTATGGCAGGACACACACAAGAGACATCAGTAAATTAGGAGGCTTGATGAAAATTTTACCTTTTATTGGAGCTATTTATGTCATCACCGGATTGGCGTATTTAGGCTTGCCGGGCTTTAGTGGTTTTGTCGCAGAAATGAACATTTTTGTGGGTGCTTTCCAACAAAATTCGGACATGTTTCACAGAATCCTTACCGTTTTGGTCGTGTCCTCAATCGTGGTGACCTCTGTTTACATTCTCAGATTGGTCGGAAAAATAATGATGGGACCATTGGAAACCAATCACGTAAATGACTTGCCAAAAGCAACTTGGTATGAAAAAACAGGAATTTTATTGTTGATGATTCCTGTGATTGGAATCGGTGTAGCTCCATTTTGGTTAAGTGATATGATCATGAAAAGTTTAGAGCCATTTATCAAAGGAGTACTTTGATGATGGTTGTCAATCGTTAAAAAAAAATGAAGCAAGACTCAGCAAACAAGAATAAAGACCCAGGAATCTATACAGTTAGAAACTCGGAGGTTGTTACGATTTCCCGGAAGCGAAACCGCCTTTAAGGAAGTCAGAAGCTTGTTGGCTGAGCGTCTGCCTGCCGGCGGGCAGGGAGTCGAAGCCACCATTTGGATAGGCAAACGTATAAATAAAAATACTCAGTACGAAGTTAATTTACGGAAAATCTTGATTCTTGTTTCCTGAGTCTTGATTTCTTTAAAAGATAACATTTTATTAAAACACAAACACAAAACCATGACCCTCAATAGTTTTTCATTCATGCGACACGAAATTTTGCTTTTAGCAATCATCATGCTGTTGCTGATAGCTGAGATTTTCATTTCTAAAAACAAGAAAAACAGCATCGTTCATTTGGCGGTATTGTTGTTTGGAATGCATACAGTTGTTGGCATTTTCTCGATGGGCGAGGGGAGCCTGTTCGGTGGCATGTTTTACACGAACAACCTGATTCATTTCTTTAAAAATGTACTCAACATCGGTGTATTTATTCTATTGTTGCAATCAGCCGATTGGCTACAGGAAAAAATCGTCTCCCAAAACAGAGGAACTGAGTTTTTCTTATTGCTTTTTTCTTCCCTGTTAGGCATGTATTTTATGATATCATCCGGCGATTTTTTGATGTTCTACATCGGGTTGGAATTGTCAACTTTGCCGGTAGCAGCTTTGGCAGCTTATGAAACATCCAAACGAATATCGAGTGAAGCGGGCATCAAATTTATTCTTTCTGCCGGACTTGCTTCCGGGACTGCTTTGTTTGGTATCACCTTGTTCTATGCAACTTCCGGATCTATTTACTTCGACGACATCAGCCTACTAATTGCTTCCAACAACCTGACCATTTTGGCATTTATTCTCTTTTTTACGGGTTTGGCATTCAAAATATCATTGGTTCCTTTTCATTTCTGGACTGCAGATGTTTATGAAGGTGCGCCCATCAGCGTGGCTTCTTATCTGTCGGTCATTTCCAAAGGAGCGGCGGTATTTATTTTGATGATATTGCTCTTTACCGTACTCAAACCGCTGATGCATATTTGGGAAAACGTATTGTATTTGATTGCGCTTGCCACCATGTTTACGGGTAATTTATTTGCGCTGCGTCAACAAAACATGAAGCGATTTTTGGCTTTTTCATCCATTGCACAAGCGGGTTTTATATTGTTGGGTTTGGTCACAGGAACGCAATTAGGGACAGCCACAGTAGTCTATTTCGTGATGATTTATATCTTTTCTAACTTGGCCGCTTTCGGTGTGGTGCAAGCGATTTCCTTAAAAACCGGTAAAGAAAACATGAATGATTATGAAGGTCTCTACCGAACCAACCCCAATTTGAGTTTGGTGATGATGTTGGCTTTGTTTTCATTGGCGGGTATTCCACCGGTAGCCGGATTTTTCGGTAAGTTTTTCCTGTTTACCGCTGCTGCGAGCAAGGGTTATTATCTCTTGGTTTTTTTGGCAGTTGTCAACGTTACGATTTCACTTTATTACTATCTTTTGGTAATCAGAGCCATGTTTCTCCGAACCAATGACAATGCCATTCCGTTTTTTAAAAATAAAATCTATATGCGATTGGGTTTGATTATCACAGTTTTGGGAATACTGACACTTGGATTATACAGCCCATTGTATGACTATATCTATGAATTGAGTAGTAGCTTGTGTGGTTGTACTTTATGAGTTATGAATTATGAATTATGAGTTTTAAGTTATTTGTCATTTGAAATTTTAAAAATTATGTCATTAGAAGGAAAACATTCATTTGGTAGCATCGGGGAAACTCGGGTGACCTTTGTAGAGAAAAACACAGATGAAACTCGGAAGAATTTCCTTGAAAAACTGCTGATACACAACGGATTTGAGGTAATCATCGATGAAATAGAAAAAAAATCGGAGGAAGACCCGCAACTTTACACGGTCGCCGTAACCGACATGGTTTTTAATCCCACAATTTGGGTTTATGAACGCAAACTCAAAACCTTTGACGGACACAAAGTAACCCCGGCTTATTGGGAACAAAAAACGGAAGACACCAACCCGATGTATTGGAAGAATTCATAGAAAACGGGGTCGAAGGTTTCAATCTTATGTTAATTTTAAGGATATCTTCACTTTATTCAAATATTTGTTTGTGAATCTTTGTTTTTTTAAAACACACCTAAAATGATTCCTGCAACACACCTACACGCGATATTAATTCATTTTCCAATTGCCCTAATTTTAGTGGGTTTTTTCTCGGAAATTATTGCATTATTGAGCAAAAGAGATTTTTTTAAAAAATCAGCTTCCTACCTATTGCTATTGGGAGTTTTGGGTGTAATCGCCGCCTACATCAGTGGTGGTTATGCAGGTGAGGGCATAGAAGAAGGGCCGTTGAAAATCCCCATGGAGATGCACGAAGATGCTGCTTTGATCACGCTTTGGATTGCTATCTTAATTGCTTTTTTCCAATTGGTTGTCATCTATTTCAACTACAAAAAACTTTGGACACGATTGGTCGGCTTACTTTTGTTCCTAGCATTGGTCGGTGCTGTAGTTAGAACCGGCTATTTGGGTGGTCAATTGGTTTATAGTCATGGTGCGGGCGTTGAGTTGGCTTTGCCCGATTTTAATAACCCTACAACTGAAGACTGATTCATACCGTATCTTTGTGTAATTTTAAATGTAAACTATGCGAATATTAATCGTTGAAGACGAAACATCGATTGCAAATTTCCTGCGTGATGGATTGGAAGAAGAAGGCTTTGCCGTGGACGTTTCCAACAACGGCAAGGAGGGTCTCCAACTGGCGCAAGACAACTTGGAAAACTTTGATGTCATCTTACTCGATTGGATGCTTCCGGGTATGAGTGGTATTGAAATTTGCCGTCGCATCAGACTAGAAAACAAGCGTATTCCCATCATTTTTCTCACCTCAAAAGACACCGTTGACGATGCTGTTTTCGGATTAGAAACCGGCGCAAACGATTACATCCGCAAGCCTTTTTCCTTTGAAGAACTATTGGCGCGTATTCGGGTGCTCATGCGCAAAAACGAAACTGAAATGACTGTTTTTACCACCGGAAATATCGAAATGAACATAGAAAAACACACCGTTACCAAAAAGGATAGACCTATAGAACTTACCCCTAAAGAATTTTCGTTGCTGGAATATTTTATCAGAAACAAAGGCAATGTATGCAGGCGTACCCGAATCATAGAAAAAGTTTGGGATATACATTTTGATTATGACAATTCCGTCATTGATGTTTATATCAATGCCTTGCGGAAAAAATTAGATGAGCCTGACGCACCTTCTTTTATCACAACTGTAAGGGGAATTGGATACAAAATTGAAGCAGAAGACTAAACATGAAGTTCAAAAGTCGCATCGCGTTTTTTAACATGATAGCCGTAGCGGTTACATCTTCTTTGGTCTTTGTTGCCATTTATTTTGTATTGAGAGAAACCGCCTATTCACATTTGGACAACGACATCGTTTTAGAAAAAAATGAAATTTTAGGCAATATTGATTGGCACAAAGATTCTCTTATTATCAGAAAATTGCCGGAATGGAATGAATATGAACACAATAAAGTTGAAGTCAATCCTACCTTTCTTCAGATAGTTGACGCAACGGGCAAGATCGTTTTTCATTCGGATAATTTGTTAGAAGATCAATTTCTTTTTAATCCGGCTAATACCCAAGAAACCTATTACAACAGTGAAATCAGTGGGCAAAAAATCAGACTTGGACAGTTTGCGATAAAAAATGAAGCCCATAAAATCATCGGACAACTGACCATTGCCATCTCTCGTCAAGAATCTGCCGCAATTTTCAACAGTTTGATAATCGTTTTGCTCATTTCTTTTCCGCTGATGCTAATCGGGCAATACGCCGCTTCCACATTCGCTGCAACCAAGGCAATCAAGCCGGTACACCAACTTATCAAAACCACATCCGGTATCGGCAATTCAAACCTAAGTACGCGTTTGGTCTTGCCGGAAAGAAAAGATGAGTTGTACTTGCTCACCAACACCATCAATGAATTGCTTGCTCGTATCGAGAAAAGCATGCTACAACAAAAACAATTTACCGGTGACGCGTCACACGAAATCAGGACACCGCTGGCCGCAATCCGAGGTACTTTGGAAGTTTTGATACGAAAACAGCGCGAGCCAATCGTCTATGAAGAAAAAATCAGTACAATCATCAATCAGGTAGATCGATTGGATGTCTTACTCGATCAGTTGTTGCAACTTACCCGAATCGAATCCGGCGCATCATTTGCTAAAAAAGAAGTTGTAAATCTCGAGTCTTTTATCAATTCATTATGTGAAAAATGGTGTGCAATCATTTCTGATAAAGGCATCAAACAACATATTCAAATTACCAAAGATGCAGAAGTGATTGTCGATCGTTTTTTTCTGGAATTAATGCTCGATAATTTGGTCGTCAATGCCGTTAAATACGGTAAAAACAATGGGAATATCTTTGTGATTTGGAATCCAGATTCTCATACGCTCGACATCAAAGACGATGGCATCGGTATTGCGTCCGAGCACTTACCGAATATTTTTAACAGTTTTTATCGTACAGACGAATCCAGAAGTTCCACCATCAAAGGGAATGGACTCGGACTTTCCATTGTGAAAAAATTGTCTGAAATTCAAAACATTACACTTACCGTAAAAAGTGAAGTAGGCGTAGGCAGTACTTTCACACTTCAATTTCCCACTTAGTCTTTAATTAAGCGGATTTTAAGGTTTGACAAAGGAAATTTAAACACAGGTCAAGATACTTTTGACTCGTAAAATAGTCCTTTAAACATCTTAAAATCAAAAAATGAAAAAGTCAACAATTATCCTGCTTATGGCAGTAACAATCTCCGGAACCACACTACTGTCGTGTAAAGACAATGCAAACAAGGAATCCGGCTTGCAAAAACCAATCGCACAAACAAAAGAGTTAGCTGTCGATGAAGCGATTGAATT
Source organism: Bacteroidetes bacterium HGW-Bacteroidetes-13 (assembly GCA_002841025.1). Taxonomy (GTDB): domain Bacteria; phylum Bacteroidota; class Bacteroidia; order Flavobacteriales; family Flavobacteriaceae; genus UM-FILTER-40-17. The sequence continues at coordinate 31,234 of PHDQ01000001.1, forward strand.
AACGGTCAAAAACCTTCAAGCCGCCTATAATGGCGAAACAACTGCGAGCGCAAAGTATGAAGCATACAGTCAAAAAGCTAAAGAAGAAGGTTATCTTGAAATTGCCATGTTATTTCATGCCGCATCCATGGCAGAAAATATTCATGCAAACAATCACAAAGTGGTTTTAGAAGAATCCGGTCAAACAATCGCTGAAATTATTCCAGAGTTTACCGTGAAATCAACAAAAGAAAATTTGGAAGACGCTATTGAGGGCGAAGGTTATGAATCTACTGTTATGTATCCGGATTTTATGATTACAGCAAAAGCAGCTAAAAATGAATTGGCAGGTATCAGTCTAAATTATGCCTATCGAACTGAACTAAAACACCTAAAAATGTACAAAGCGGCGCTCGAAGCCTTGCAAAACAAAACAGACAAATCTTTGCCTACTGTTTATTTTATCTGTCCGACTTGTGGAAATACCTACCAAGGCACAACGCCTAAACGCTGTGGTATATCGATGACCAATTCGGAAAGATTCATCAAAGTAACTTCTCTAAATTAAAAACATCAACATTAAATACATAAACTATGGATGCTACTCACTTACATTTAGCTTTGACACATTTTCCAATAATTGGAACAATCGTGGGTGTTTTAATCCTGGCATACGGTCTCTTTTCGAAAAATGATTCTGTCATCAAAGCGGCTTTGGGCACTTTTGTTCTCATGGCAATCTTGACAATCCCTGTTTTTCTTACCGGCGAGCCAGCAGCAGAAACAGTTGAGAATCTTCCCGGTGTTTCTGAAAACATTATTGAAGAACACGAAGAATTAGCAGAAAAAGCTATTTGGCTGATGGGATTGTTGGGTATTCTTTCAATCTTTGGCTTGTATGCAATCTATAGAAGATTATCGTTTTCAAAAATCATAACAACAGCCGTGTTGATAATTTCTTTGGCTACTTCCGGCTTATTTGCATACGTGGGAAATTTAGGCGGTCAAATACGCCACACAGAAATCAGAACGAACGCCACCAACGCGCAAAGTGATAACAATACGGAAAATAAAAATTCACCCAATGGTGAAGAAGATAAAGACGATGATTAACAAGGTAGTATAAATAACTTTAAAAAAAAGTGTGTGATAGTTTACTTAAGGTTGACTATCACACTTTTTTTATGCAATTTAAAGAATGTTTTCAAAAACAAAAGTAGGCGGGTTGTTATCGTTTTTTGGTTTTCTATATACCAATTTACAGGAAGATTAACTTTTGAAAACGCTTTGAAAAATGTTTTTTTCTAAGGCAAAAACGAACTACATCTTTTTTAGTCATACATTTGAACGTATCCAATTCTACAAAAATGAAAACCTTCACCAGCAGTCTTTCCCAAACAGAATTCCCGGAAAGCGAAAAAATCCATGCCAATACAATTCGGAAATCAATCTTCGACTTGATTGTAAAAGATTGTAAAACTTTCTCTCGAAAAAGCTACCTGTCAATTTCTGAGCTAAACAGATATCGCCAAAAATACATAGCCGAGTATTTGTTAAATGACGTGGGTGAATTAACTGCATTGGAAGAAGATGTGTTAAAAACGATTGAAAACCACGAAACCATATCTGCCAAATTGAATATCGACAGCAATTCGGCAAAGTTTACCATGGGCCAACGACTTGCCGACAAAATCGCTTCGTTTGGAGGAAGTTGGCGGTTTATCATATTTTTTGGTGTTTTCATCATTTTATGGATCTTCGGAAATATTTATTTTCTATTGAACAAAGGTTTTGACCCCTATCCATTTATATTGCTGAATCTAATTCTGTCCTGTCTGGCAGCTCTTCAAGCACCGGTGATTATGATGAGTCAAAACAGACAGGAAGAAAAAGACAGAGAGCGCTCAAAACTTGACTATATGGTCAATCTTAAGTCAGAATTGGAAATCCGCATGTTGCACGAAAAAATAGATCATTTAATCATTCATCAACAACAGGAATTATTGAACATTCAGCAAGTTCAAGTCGAAATGATGGATGATATCATGAAACAATTGAATTTTAAACAGTCTGATAAAACATAAAAATTTTAAAACTGAATCGCACCCACACCAGCTTCCCACAATTGTTTGTTGAAATAGGGAATACGCGTGTTGATTAAATCATCCGCTTGCGCTTTCAAGGTTTTCCATTGGGTATCTAATTCCGCTTTTCTATCGATGGAAGGCTGATTCACCCGCGGGATGGCACTTTCGGTTTGGTTTATCAAATAGATGTATTCTGCGGTAAACTTATTCGGAAAATTTTCCACATCGTCATAAGCTTTTGATTTGCGTTGAATCATCGCTTCGTCCCAAGTCACCAGTTCTTTCAACAAATCATTCCCCGATTGAATCAACGCTTCATTTCCCCCGTTTTTTTGGAGACTTTGAATGGCTTTTGAAATTTGATTTTGAACATTTTTCAAGCGGTTTACCTTTTGATGCATTTCGGTCAGCGATTGTTCCATCGAAGTCATGATTTCGTCATAGGCAGCAAATTCGCTCGCTGTTGTTTGATAGAGCGGATTCTCAACGATAACAGACTGGGTAGAAACCGTTTCATCGCCTACTTTCAATTCGATGGTGTAAGTTCCGGGCGATACAACATGACCTCGGTAGTTGGCTTCGAGATAAGCTCCTGTAACCCCGGGCATAATCGGATGGCGCATGTTCCAAACAAACCGATTCAATCCTTCATTTTTAGAAAGCGTTGGAGCAGGGGGTGGGCCTCCTTCATATTTTTGAAACATTGTGTCTTTGACAGAAGTAAACATATTGACAATTTCACCTTTGTCATTTTTGATGGTCAGCTCAACGGCTGTTTTATCGGTCGATTTTGGCAAGTTGTAATAAACAACCAGGCCATTTGCCGGATTAACACCTTCCAGCGGATGGGTGCCGTCAAAGTCTGTGCTGTCGCCGTTCAACGGACTTCCCCAAAAGCCATATACTGCGTTTTCAGGTTGAAATAATTTTACTTTACTTTCTGGTTTGTATTGCACCAAAACCGCCAAATCATCGAGTATCCAGAACGATCTGCCGGAAGTAGCCACAATCAAATCACCTTTGTGAATCATCAAATCTGTGATGGGTGTCACGGGAAGATTCAATTGAAAAGGTTCCCAAGAAGTCCCGCCATTCCAAGAAATGTAAACTCCGGTTTCAGTTCCTGCATACAGCAAATCTTTTCTGTTGGGGTCTTCTCTCACCACGCGGGTGAAAGCACCATACGGAATTCCTGCGTTGATACTCGTCCAGGTTTTACCGTAATCGGTGGTTTTGTACAATCCCGGTGTGTGGTCGTTAAATTTATAGCGCGTAGTCGCAATATAGGCTGTTGACGGATTGTTCGGCGATACTTCTATCGAATTAATCAAGCATTCTTTTAACCCTTTCGGAGTCACATTCGTCCAAGTTTTGCCACCATCTTTGGTGAGTTGTACCAAACCGTCATCGCTGCCAGTCCAGATAATCCCTTTTTCGGTAGGTGATTCTATGAGATAACTCAAAGTCCCGTAGTTTTCGGCTCCCACGGCTTCATTGGTATAAGGCCCGCCTCCGTTGCCTTGTTTTTCATCAATGTTACGGGTCAAATCGGGAGAAATTTCTTGCCAAGTGAGTCCCATGTCTGTGGTTTTCAACACCAATTGCGCACCGTGATAATAGGTGTTTGGCTCGTGTTTAGACCGGATGATGGGCGCATTCCAATTGAACAGATATTTCATGTTTCGCGCTTCACGACCCAAATATTGTATCGGTGCTTCCATGATGTTGGTCGCTGCTTTTGCCTGCATGTCCAGCACTTCAATGGTTCCCAAATAACTACCGCCCATCACATAACGCGGATTGTCCGGATCGAATGCCAAAAAAGCACTTTCACCACCAGCCGAGTCCATCCAATCTTTTTCGGATATACTCGAACGACCCAATGAAAGACTGGCAATTCTCAGTGAAGCGTTGTCTTGCTGACCGCCGTAGATGTTGAATGGAAACAAATTGTCCGCGTTGATGCGGTAGATTTGTGCCGTCGGCATGTTGGCTTGGGTGGACCAGGTTTTACCGTAATCATAGGAAACCGACGACCCACCGTCGTCTGACATGAGCAGGTTTTTTGAATTTGCAGGATTGATCCACAAGTCGTGGTAATCACCGTGCGCACCTTCAATTTCTTCCCAAGTCTTGCCACCGTCTATGGAGCGTAAAGCTTGCGCACTCATCACATAGACCGTGTTTTCGTTGTTCGGGTCGGCAAAAACTTCAATATAATACCAAGCGCGTTGTGTCAACCGATTGTCGTCGCTCACGCGAGACCAATTTTTCCCACCGTCATCAGAAGCAAACAATCCGCCCAAATCTTTGTCGCTGTCACTTTCGATGAGCGCATACACTTTGTCGGAATTGGCGCGGCTGACGGCAATGGCCATTTTACCCATTTCTTTGGGAAGCCCTTCGTGAATTTTCACCCAAGTTTCGCCGCTGTCTGTTGATTTGTACAACCCACTGCCTTCGCCACCACTGATTACTTTCCAGGGTTTGCGTTGGTGTTCCCACATGGCTGCATATAAGATATTCGGAAAATTCATATCCATCGATAATTCCACAGCACCGGTTAAATCGTTGACAAACAAAACATTTTTCCATGTTTTACCACCATCGACCGATTTGTAAACGCCACGTTCCTTGTTGGGACCAAACAAAGCACCTTGTGCGGCTACAAAAACAATATCCGGATTGGTCGGATGAATAGTGATTCTCGATATGTGTTGGGAGTTTTCAAGTCCTATTTTAGTCCAGGTTTTTCCGGCATCGACCGATTTGTAAACACCGTCTCCATAGGATGTCATCACTCCGCGCACGGCGTGTTCTCCCATGCCGCAATACAGGATATTTGGGTTGGATTCCGAAACAGCAACCGCTCCGACCGAACCCGTTTTAAAAAAACCATCGGATATGTTTTTCCAGCGTTGACCACCGTCGTTGGTCTTCCAAAGTCCGCCGCCGGTAGTCCCCATGTAGTAGGTGAGGGGATCGCCGACTACGCCGGTTCCCGTAACAGAACGACCTCCGCGAAACGGACCGATGTTTCTGTACTTGAGTGGTTTGAAATAGGTGTTGGCATCCTGAGCCATCAGACCGCCCGTAAACAGAAGCAGTAAAAAAGTAAGGTGTAATTTTTTCATGTTAAGTTTGTTTGTATCAAAGATAATGGATTTTAGGACTTATCAAATGTATTTTAGTGCCCTTTAAAACACAAAAAAATCTTACATTTAAACTTTCCAATGAAAGACATCAATCTATCTATTCACGTCAAAATTGCCCTGCTTTATCTGCTGATTGTCGCTGTTTTGGGGACAAGCCTCAGGTTGTTCGTCGTGGTTGATATTCCGGCAACCTATCGATTTTTGGTACACACCCATTCGCATATTGCCCTTTTGGGTTGGGTGTATTTGGCACTGACAACCTTGCTGTACAAATTGTATTTGGAAAAAGAAAATGTAGCCAAAACCTATCGGCGAATCTATGGGTTTACCCAATTTTCTTTACTCGGTATGTTGTTGAGTTTTCCATTTCAGGGTTATGCCTTGTTTTCAATAGTTTTTTCAACTTTATTTTTGATTGCCAGCTACTTTTTTGCCTGGTTGTTTTGGACAAAAACAGCAGGGGAGACCCGAGAACTTCTATCCTACAAAATGATAAAATCGGCACTGGTTTTTATGGTGGTTTCGAGTGTGGGACCTTGGTCTTTGGGCATCATCATGAATACTTTGGGCAGTTTGTCTATTTGGTATAAACTGTCAATTTATTTCTACCTGCATTTTCAGTACAACGGCTGGTTTATTGTGAGTTTATTAGGGCTGATGTTTTGTTTTTTGGAACAAAAAAACATTAAAATTTCAATTAACCACAGGTCGTTTCTGTGGTTACTCAACAGCAGCGTGGTGTTGACTTTTGCCTTGTCTGTTCTTTGGACAAAACCTATAATATTACTTTATATAATAGCGTTTATAGGTTCTGTTTTACAGTTAGTTGTATATTTTATAATTATTCTTAAATTGAGGACTGGTTGGCAATTTTTCTCACAAACCCTCAAGCCGGGCGTTACGCGTATGTTGCGGATCGCTTGCTTTTTTTGGTTCGTAAAAATGTGCCTGCAACTGCTGACGGCTTTTCCGTATTTTGCCGATTTGGCCTTTCAAAATTTAGACTTTGTGATTGGCTATTTGCACTTGGTTTTTTTGGGCGTTGTGACGATTTCGCTTTGGGCTTTTTTAAAACAAACAGGGTTACTCACAATCCCGAAGTTTACTTTTGCGCTTTTTCTGTCCGCGTTTGTTGTAACGGAATGTTTACTTTTCTACAAAGGCTCGGCAGCTTGGCTGGGATGGCCGATTTTTGATGTGTATTTTACCGTCTTGGCAGTAGCGAGTGCTTTGTTTGTGGTATGCGTGTTGTGGGTGTTGGTTGGTGGGAAAAAGAATGCGGTTTGGTGATTGATGGATTTTAGAAAGAAGTCACCTCGTACATAAAAGTTTATTTGTACTATAATGTTCTGTGTTATGTAACTTGAGCTTTGGTTAAAAGTGAAAGTTGTTACTACAGTTTCTTAAAAAAAAAATTATTCTCAAAGGATTCTTCTATAGTGCTAATGAACACTTATTTTGCTGACTGACGAAAGGAGGGAAGTGTAATGTGTGAGGAATGGGAAACTATATAAATATATCTCTTCATTAGCTGTTATAGTGGAAAAAATTCCCTATAATTTAATTTATAATAGAAAATACTAGTACTCAGTCGCTCTTATAATGATTATAATGGAAAATATTCATTTTCAAATATTATTGTTATAATGGAATTTATTCTCTAAATAATACTTTATAATGGAAAATTATATGTATTTTTGAATACTAAAGCAGTTTAAATGGAAAATATTCTACAGATTCATCTTCAAGAAGTTATTTTTTCTTCAAGTGACAAAAATTTAAGTAAACAAATATCTAAATTAGAAAAAGCTGGAGAAATCAGAAAAATTGCTCCAAGAATATACACATCAAACTTAATTGATGAGCCAGAAGTAATAATAACTAAAAATATTTTTACAATACTTGGTAAATTATATCCGAATTCTGTATTAAGCCATAGATCAGCTTTAGAATTCAAACCAACAAGTGCAGGTCATATTTTCGTTACATATACATATACAAAAAAAATTAAACTACCTGGAATTACAATCCGTTTTATGGAAGGAAATGGTCCAATTGAAGGTGATAATCTTTTCTCTGGAGAACTATTTGTTTCACAACAAGAAAGAGCATTTCTTGAAAACTTACAAGTTTCTAGACAACCAGGACCTGAATCCAAAACACTAACATTACCTGAAATTGAAGCTAAATTAGAGCAAATAGTACGCATAAATGGTGAGGATGAAATAAATAAAGTTAGAGATAATGCAAGAGTAATTGCCGAAAAACTGGGAATGCAAAGCGAATTCGCTAAATTAAATAGACTAATTAGCGCTTTATTAACTACAAAACCCTCAAAAATATTAAGTTCACCAATAGCTATGGCAAGGGCTTTTGGAAATCCTTATGATCCAGCTAGAATATCATTATTTGAAACATTGTTCCAGCATCTTAAACGAAATGAATTTGGTAATTTTCCGGAAATAAATACAGACAAAACAGCATTTAAAAATTTTGCGTTTTTTGAAACCTATTTTTCAAATTATATTGAAGGAACAATTTTCGAATTAGAAGAAGCGAAAAGTATTATTAAAACAGAAACTCCAATTGCTAATAGAGATGAAGATTCCCATGATGTTTTAGGGACATACAGAATCGTTAGTAATTTAAAAGAGATGAATAAAACTCCTGCAACACAAGATGAACTTTTAAACATACTCCAATATAGACATCACATTCTTTTAGAAGCTAGAAAATCAAAAAAACCAGGTCAATTTAAAGATAAAAATAATAGAGCAGGCGATACGCATTTTGTTGATTTTAATTTGGTAAGAGGCACTCTTATTAAGGGATTTGATTATTATAGGGCATTAAATAACCCATTTGCGAAAGCTGCATATATAATGTTTATGATTAGTGAGATTCATCCATTTCTAGATGGGAATGGAAGAATAGCTAGAGTAATGATGAATGCGGAACTTGTAAAAGAAAAGCAAACTAAAATAATTATCCCAACTGTATATCGTGATGATTATTTAGGTGCATTAAGGCGTTTAACAAGGCAGAAAGACCCAGTTGCCTATGTAAATATGTTACAAAGAGCTCAAGAATTCAGTTCTACTATAAAAGCAAACGATATGAAGGAAGCAGAAATGCATTTAGAGGCTTGTAACGCTTTTAAAGAACATGATAAAGCTGTGCTTAAAATAATTAAAACATAAAGGAAAGAAGAATTATTCTGTTAGAAATATAGTTAGGATGTGTATTAAATGGTTTTCCAAAATTTATTACAAATTAAATGAACTGTAAACGTAAAGTTGCTGTAACATAACATCTGACGATATAAAACACAAAAGTGTTATTATATCTGATGTTATGTTAAATACTACGGAATTCGCTATTTTATGTATGCAATCAATTTGTTCTATAATTTATATTATGTAAAATAGAATGTTTAATAAAAACAACGGCGAAGTAAATATTCAATTCGCCGCTATCACTATCTCATTAAGCATATCTTCAAATCATTTCAAGTCCTGATTCCTGATTCTTAAGTCTTAAGTCTTGCCCCTGGATTCCGGCTTATTTTCCACCGTCTGCAATCCATTTGTCAATTTTGGTTTCCAACAAGCTCAACGGCAAACTTCCGGACATCAGAACTTGGTTGTGAAACTTGCGGATATCAAACCGATCTCCCAATTCTTTTTCAGCTTTGGCTCTGAGTTCACGAATTTTTAGCTGCCCAATTTTGTAGGACAACGCTTGTCCGGGAATTACCATATAACGCTCAATCTCCGCGATGATGCTTTCTTTGCTTCTCGCTTCATTTGCCAACGAATAGTCGATGGCTTGTTCGCGTGTCCAACCTTTGGCATGCAGCCCCGTGTCAACCACCAAGCGAATGGCTCTGTGCATTTCGGCACTCAACATTCCGAAATATTGGTATGGGTCTTCGTACAAGCCCAGTTCTTTCCCCAAGGATTCGGCATACAAAGCCCAACCCTCGCCATACGCGCTGTACCAAAGTGTTCTTCTGAATTGCGGCAAATCCTGATTCTCTTGTTGAATCGACACTTGATAATGATGCCCGGGAATGGCCTCATGCAAAAACAAATCTTCATCCGAATAGTAATTGTAGGTTTTTATATTCGGAATCGGTACGTAAAAAATACCCGGTCGTGTACCGTCTAACGATCCTTGATTGTACTCCGCACTCGCAGAGGCTTCCCTGAAAGCTTCGGTGCGGCGAACTTCAAATTGGGTTTTGGGTTTTAAGTCAAACAGCTTTTCCAGATTGGGCTTCATCCGTTCGTGGATGGCGTTGAAATTGGCAATCACTTGCTCGGGCTTGGTAAACGGTATGAGCTCTTTTTTGTTTCTCACAACATCAAAAAACGAAATTAGATCACCTTTGTAGCCGACTTCTGTCATCACTTTTTGCATTTCTGCGGAAATTCTGGTTACTTCGCTCAATCCCAATTGGTGAATTTCTTCGGCAGTCAAATCGGTGGTGGTGTAATATTTTATCCAATATGTATACAATTCCTTGCCGTTCGGAATGCCTTCTATTCCCGATGTTTCTCTGCCGGCGGCCAAATAATCGGTCTTGACGTATTCTGTGAGTGCGTGCAAACTCGGAATGAATTTATCGGTCAAAAAAGCGCGATATTCTTCTGTCAGTTCAGATTTTTGACCTTCGGTGAATGTTTTCGGGAAATTTTTCACCGGCGAATAAAACAAATTGTCTTCAACAGGCGTTTTGCTGAACTCAACCAACTGCGGAATCATTTTCACAATCAAGGTTTTGGGTAAAACGATTCCCTCCTTCACACCTTTCCGCATATTGGCTTGCGCCGTGTCTATCCAAACAGTGAATTTTTCCAATCTTTTGAGCCAATTTCGGTAATCTGTAAATGTTTTAAAGGGTTGTGCCCCACTCCCACTGCCCAATTGTCCCATCGTGAGCTGCAAAGATGAAAACTGATTGATTGGCATCAACTCGTTTTTAAAATCAAAACTGTGAATGTTTTCATCCAACTCCCACAACAAGATGGCTTTGCTCGTTTTTTCTTCCGCCGACAGTTTGTCATCCGGATACTGATTGAGCGAATCCTTAAAATTATTGAAAACGGCCAGAGCTTCGGTCTTATAAGCTTGTGTTAAGTTGTTGGGCAACAAATCGTTGTATCGATTGTCTCCGGCAAATGTAGCGTTCAGCGGATTGAGCTTCAGCGATGCTTCGTAATACGAATCAAACAGTTTGTTGATGGGAGGCAATTCAGCTTTTTGTTCCTTTTTACAAGAAACAGAGAAAAGCAGGCAAGCGGTTAGTCCGAAGATTCGTTTTTTCATGGTTTGTTGGTTTTGATTAGGATATGTTCAGTTTCAAATTTACAGATAATATTCACGGATTCATCAGAAGTTTTATCAGTATTTACTTTCGCCGTATTTTTACCACAAAGGCAAAAATCTCACAGAGTTATAAAACTTCACTACAACGAAATTAAGAAAAATAATTATTGTTATCCGTTACATTTTACAACATCTTAGTTATTTTCAAGACAAAAAAATTATAAACGGATTTTTAATCACTTCTTATTGCGATTATTATTTGGCCAAAGCCTTTTGGGGTTGTTGCAGCAGTCATCCCGCTGAAGCGGGATGCAATTAATGAATTGGGGTTGGCTTTAGCCAACCTAAATATGTTTGTGAATGTCTTGGCTTTAGCCAAAATAGATTGCTTTACCGTCAATATTTCATCCTTGAGGAAAAAGAAGCCCGTTTTATTATAAATACATCATTATCACTTGATATTGAATGGATTAAAATATTAGGCTTAATTTTTATCGGGCACAAATGAAAATAAAAGAGGTAAACAACCCGTTCCCTGAGCGGAGTCGAAGGGAACTTAAAACCTGATGCTTCGACCCCCGATGCTTCGGGGCTCAGCCGCCTATTTTGAAATTTGGAATTTAAAAATCACCTGTATTCCTTCTTGATTCGATCCAATTTCCGATCGACTTCGCGGGTTTTGAGTGTTTCGCGTTTGTCGTAGAGTTTTTTACCGCGACCCAAGGCGATTTCAAGCTTGGCCAATCCCCTGTCGTTGATAAACAAGCGCAAAGGAATGATGGTGAGTCCTTTGTTTTCTACATTTTTTTGCAATCCTTTGAGCTCTTTTTTGGTCAGTAATAACCGGCGTTCGCCACGCGGAACGTGGTTGTAGTGCGTGCCAAACGAATATTCCTGTATGTACATATTCACCACAAACAACTCATTTTCATGAAATTCGCAAAAACTTTCGGTAACAGAAGCCTTGCCCAACCGAATGGACTTGATTTCCGTTCCGGTGAGTTGGATGCCCGCGACAAATTTGTCCATGATTTCGTAATCGAAACGGGCACGTTTATTAAGTATGTTAATCGGTTTTTGCATAACTCTGCAAAAGTACTACTTAATCGACGATGTGCAAAACGGCTAAGTTTTATTACATTTGTGGGATGTCGATAGCCAACCTGCTTGCCGCAGGCAGTTAGACAATTGGCAATGGACAAACCTGAAACCTGAAACCTGAAACCAGAAATATGAAAACATGGATTTTTTTAGCAGTTTTGACAAGTACAATTCTTGTTGGCTGCCAAGACAAAAACAAAAAAGCGCAAAAAATCGAACCGACAGAAACGGCATCGACGGTTGTGCCGGATTCTTGGATAAAAAACAGGGTTGAAAAAACGAAAACGCGTTTGCAGCAAACCGATGCCGGAAAGGTGGTTTGGGATGCCATGGAAGCCCACGGCGGACTCGAAAAATATTACAGCAACGGCTATTTGTCTTTCCACTTCAACTACCAACCGCTGGGAGAAGGAACTCCGCGAAACACCTATCAAATCGTGGACACCTGGAGCAACAAAGCCCGACAAAAAGAGGCAAAAGACACCACTTTACAATACGGCTGGAATGGCGAAACCGCTTGGAAATTGGTTAAAGACAGCACTTCCATTCCGTATGACACCCGCTTTTGGGCTCTGACACCTTATTATTTTTCTGCCATCCCTTTTGTTTTGGACGGAAGCGGCGTGAATTTGGCGTTGTTGCCGCAAACTACCTACAAAGAGCGATTGAATGACGTCGTGAAAGTGACTTTTGCAGCAGGCACCGGCGACGCACCGGACGATTATTACATACTTTATTTTGATGCGGCATCCCACAAACTAACCGTCATACGCTACATTGTTTCGTACCCGGCCTATTTCCCGAAAGGCAAGCACATGCCCGAGAAATTTATGGATGTCATCGGCGAACAGGTGGTTGACGGAATCACCTTCCCCAAAAGCTACAAAACCTATTGGCTGACTGCCGATAATTTGCCCAGCGAATACATCACCGCCATCGAATTGAGCGAAGTTTCCTTCAAAAAAGATGTGAAGAAAACGTATTTTGATCCACCGAAAGGTGCGGTTATTGTGGATGGATTGTAGAATTATTGATTGGTATTGGTTTAATTGTTGGCAACAATGGTAAGTTCTATCACTACGAAATACCACAGAGAGACTTGAAAACGAATCTATCACGAGCCTAAATGATTGACAGTAAATATTGTTTAAATTTGGAGCAAACTAAAAAATATGGAAAGGCGTTTTTCTGACATTATTCAACTAATAAAACAATCTCGGACTAATGCACTAAAAACCGTTAATGCTGAACTGATTAATCTTTATTGGAATACGGGAGAGTTTATTAGCAAGAAACTTGAGCTTGCCGAATGGGGTGATTCCGTGGTTACAGAATTAGCAAAATACATCCAAAAAAACGAGCCAGACATAAAAGGTTTTTCTGACAAAAACCTATGGAGAATGAAGCAATTTTATGAGTCATACAAAGACTTTCCAAAACTCTCAACATTGTTGAGAGAAATTAGCTGGTCTCACAATTTGGCTATTTTTTCAAGATGTTAGCAGTTAGCTTTTGACCTTTTTAAAGAATAATTTCACATCCAATTCATAAATAGACTAACGGCTAAAAGCCAACAGTCAAAAGCCATTAAAACAACAGTAAACCCAATTATTAGAATCAAAAATGAAAAAAATCTTGCTATCCTTATTGATACTGACAAGCTTTGTTGCTTGCAAAGAGAAACCCCAACCATTGACCGTTCAGCAAATTGTCGATCAAGCCATTGAAAAAGCGGGTGGCAACTTGTATGAAAAGGCTCACATCGAATTTGATTTCAGGAAAATTCATTACCTCTCCACGCGTCAGGGAAGTAAATATTCCTACGAACGGGTGCAAACAGATTCAACCGGAAGAAAAATTCACGATGTATTGACCAACAAGGGTTTTGAACGATTTATAAACGATTCGTTGGTGCAAGTAGTCGATTCGATGGCTAACAAGTATGCCAATTCGGTCAATTCAGTTCATTATTTTGCCTATCTCCCGTACGGACTCAATGACAAAGCAGTTCACAAAAAATTGTTGGGTGAAAAAACCATCAAAGGGAAAACGTACTATCAAATTGAAGTGACTTTCTCCGAAGAAAACGGCGGAGACGACCACAGCGATGTATTTCTGTATTGGATAAACAAGGAAACTTTTTTGGTGGATTATTTAGCCTATCTCTACCACACGGATGAAGGCGGAATCCGTTTCAGGGAAGCCTTTAATCCAAGAGCTGTAAACGGCATTAGATTAGTCGATTATAAAAATTATAAACCCTTTTCGGAAGACATTGATTTCTATCAAATCGGTGAACTTTTCGATGCGGGAAAATTGGAATTGTTATCTGAAATCGTGAATGAAAATGTGACGGTTAAGATCGTTGAGTAGTTATAGATTATTTTAAGAAAGCAACATGTCCCCATTAAAACCACAACGCAGTCCTGTATTGGAAATTTACACTGCCAACACGCAGACTGAACTCGAATTGCCGCTGCTTCCGTTTGCAATAAGTGCAGGTTTTCCCTCACCGGCATTGGATTTTATCGACTTAGGAATTGATTTAAACAAGCATCTCATTGAGCACCCGTCGGCTACTTTTTACGGACGCGTACAAGGTGAATCTATGCGCGATGCCGGTATAAATGATGGGGACCTTTTGATAATTGACAAAAGTATTGAACCTGCGGACGGTAAAATTGCCGTTTGCTATCTTGACGGAGAGTTTACGCTAAAACGCATAAGGCTAAGCAAACAAGGATTGTGGCTTATGCCTGAAAACGAAGGGTATCAGCCCATAAAAATAGAAGCGCACAATGATCTAAAAATTTGGGGAGTTGTTACCTTTATCGTCAAGAAACCACGGTGATGTTTGCCTTAATTGACTGCAATAATTTTTATGCTTCCTGCGAGCGGGTTTTTCGTCCGGATCTTGTTGGAAAACCCGTTGTGGTGCTTTCCAACAACGACGGCTGTGTAATAGCGCGAAGTAGCGAAGCGAAAGCCATTGGCATTCCGATGGGTGCGGCAGCGTTTGAATATGAGAAAATGTTTAAACAAAACAACGTGCATGTTTTTTCCGCAAACTTCGCTTTGTATGGCGATATGAGCCAACGGGTAATGGATATTTTGAGCGGTTACAGCCCCGAAATAGAAATTTACAGCATTGATGAAGCGTTTTTGAAACTAAAAGGTTTTGAAAAATTTGACCTGCAAAAATACGGTGCCGAAATGCGCTATAAGGTACAAAAATGGACGGGGATTCCCATCAGCGTTGGCATTGCGCCCACCAAAGCATTGGCAAAAGTTGCCAATAAAATTGCAAAAAAATACCCGAAAGAGTTGCAAAATGTGTACATCATTGACACAGAAGAAAAGAGAGCAAAAGCCCTGAAATGGTTGAAAATAGAAGATGTTTGGGGCATTGGCAGACAACACAGCAAACGCCTGAAAGCGATAAATGTAAACACGGCTTACGATTTCACACAACTGGACGATGCGTGGGTAAAAACACATTTGGCAATCGTTGGTTTGCGGTTAAAACACGATTTGTCAGGTATCCCGACACTGGATTTGGAAGAGGTGCAACCGAAGAAAAATATTTCAACCGCACGCTCATTTGAAAACAATTATACCGAATTGGAGCAATTGCGGGAACGGATTGTAACTTTTGCCGTTTCCTGTGCCGAAAAATTGCGCAAACAAAATTCTTGCTGCAATTCTTTAAGGGTATTTATCCATACCAACGAACACCGAAAAGATTTACCGCAATACAGCCGAAACATGGTAATAAAATTGCCATTCCCAACCAATTCAAGTATGGAGTTGGCAACATTTGCAAATTTGGCATTACAAAAGATATTCAGAGAAGGCTATCACTACAAAAAAGCCGGTGTAATCGTGCAAGATTTTACGCCCGAAAACACGCAACAACTGAAACTATTTGAAAGCAGAAATGAAAAACACATTCCGCTCATGCAGGTGGTGGATAAGCTAAACAAAAGTTACGGTCAGCAAAAAATACGACTGGCCGGACAAGACATAAAACGAATTTGGAAAATGAAACAAGAAAAATTATCGCCTCGCTACACAACCAAATTATCCGACATCATAACCATTCACTGTTAATATGTGTTTTCATTCAAAACAATCTAAATCGGCACAAGCATTGAAGCATCGTTTCAAAGTCTAATCCCTGCGGGATTAGAATTGACCTAAATGACTGGGGCGCGCTTAATTCGCATATAATAATCTTGAAACAAATAGGCGTTTAAAATCTGCTTAGGAAACTGCTTCCTTGATTCTTTTTAAGGCTTCTGTCAATTCTTCGGTAGAAGCTGCGTAAGAAATTCGGATACAATCCTTGCTACCAAAAGCATCGCCGGTTACGGTTGCCACATTGGCTTCTTCCAACAAATACATGGAAAAATCGTCAGAATTGTTAATTTTTTTTCCTCTGAGGGTTTTGCCAAAGAATGAAGACACATCCGGAAACACGTAAAATGCACCTTCCGGTACGTTGGTTTTGATACCGGGAATTTCGTTGAGCAAACCCAAAACCAAATCTCTTCGGACTTTAAATGCATCCACCATATATTTGACACTGCTCACAGGGGCGAGAAGTGCCGCGATGGTTGCGCGCTGCGCGATGCTATTGGCTCCTGAAGTGATTTGACCTTGTATTTTATTACAGGCATCGGCAATCCATTGTGGCGCACCGATGTATCCGATTCTCCAACCGGTCATGGCAAATGCTTTTGACACGCCGTTGACGGTAATGGTGCGTTCGTACATGCCCGGAATGGTGGCTATACTTGCATGACCTCCCACAAAGTTGATGTGTTCGTAAATCTCATCAGAAACCACAAAAAGATTGGGGTGTTTCAAAATGACTGCTGCCAGTCCTTCAAGTTCCGCCCGGCTGTAAACAGAGCCTGTCGGATTGCATGGCGAACTGAAAATAATCAGTTTGGTTTTGTCGGTAATCGCTGCTTCCAATTGCTGTGGTGTGATTTTGAAATCGGAATCTATACTGGTAGGAACTTCAACCGGTTCTCCATCGGCTATTTTAACCAAGTCGCTGTAACTCACCCAATACGGTGCAGGTAAAATTACTTCGTCACCGGGATTCAACATGACCAAAGTGATGTTTGCCAAAGATTGTTTGGCTCCTGTTGAAACCACAATTTGATTGGGTTTGTAATCTAAAGTATTGTCTCTTTTAAATTTTAAAGAAATGGCTTCGCGCAAATCTTGGTAACCGTTGACTGGCGAGTAAGAGCTGTAGTTTTGGTGAATTCCTTCGATGGCGGCTTCTTTGATAAAATCCGGTACATTGAAGTCGGGTTCGCCCAAACTCAATCCGATGATGTCTTTTCCGGCAGCTTTAAGTTCACGCGTTTTTGCGGCCATTGCCAAAGTTGCAGACGTAGCCAATTTGTTGATGCGATCTGATAACAAATTCATAACAGTATAGGTAGTTTGGATAGTGAAATGTTTAAAACAAAAAGATTAAGCAGGATTAAATTCGGGTTTTTTACCCAATTCTTTGAGTTGTTGAAAGTGAGAAATCAACGCGGCTCGGGTGGTTTTAAATTCCTTGTAAGGTAGGTTAAATTCTGTGGCTGTTTTCTTTACGATAGCCGAAATTTTGGTGTAATGAACATGGCTGATGTTTGGGAAAATATGATGCTCAACTTGGTGGTTGAGTCCACCGGTAAACCAATTGACAAATCTGTTTTTAGTACCGAAATTGGTCGTTGTAAAAAGCTGGTGAATTGCCCATACATTTTTAATCTGACCATCATTCGGTGGCAATTGGGTTTCCACATCATCCGAAACGTGAGCCAACTGAAAAACCACACTCAATATGAGACCGGCGGTGTAGTGCATAGCAAAAAATCCGATGAGAACCTTCCACCAAGCAATATCTGAAACCAATAGCGGGATGATTATCCAAACCGAGACGTAGATAATTTTGGTGATGACCAAAACACTCCATTCTCTGGTGGGATTCAGTTTGTTGTCAGCAGACAATCCCCGCTTGATGTATCTTTTCATCTGTGAAAAATCTGACGTAATGGCCCAATTGATGGTCAACAAACCATATAGAAAGATGGAATAGTAGTGTTGAAAACGATGAAAACGATGCCATTTTGCATGTTTGGAAAACCGAAGAATTCTTCCTGCATCCAAGTCTTCATCGTGTCCGTGTATATTGGTGTAGGTATGGTGTAACACATTGTGCTGTACTTTCCAATTATAGACATTTCCTGAAAGAATATAGATGCTTCCACCCATAAAGTTGTTGATCCATTTTTTGGAAGAATACGTACCGTGGTTGCCGTCGTGCATCACATTCATTCCGACACCAGCCATTCCGACGCCGATAATTATAGAGAAAAGCAAGAACCACCAACCCGGAATATTTAGCGTAAGAATCAAAAAATAGGGAGTTAAAAAAATAGAAAACATGATGATCGTTTTCAAATGCAATTTCCAGTTACCGGTTTTCTTAAGGTTATTGTTTTTAAAATAATCGTTGACTCTGTTGTTGAGCGTTTTGAAAAAATCAGTTTCGTCTTTGCGTTGAAATCTTAAAAGGGTGTTAGACATAATTATTTTTTTATGTGGAATAATATATTTTGAACCTATAACAGGTCAGTTTTTAGATTTTCACAAAAGTAAATATTTATAAGCAGAGTCAAAGACCAAGATTGATAAATTTAACTTATTTAAAACGTATTTTTGTGATAAAATTGTTCAGATGCAACTTATACACAAATATTTTAAAAACTTAACAGACGAACAGATTCGTCAATTCTCCGAACTTGAAAAATGCTATTTGGATTGGAATCAAAAAATCAATGTCATCTCTCGAAAAGACGTTGAACACTTGTATGAAAGGCATGTTTTACACGCTTTAAGCATCGCCAAAGTGATTGAATTTCTTCCGCAATCCAAAATTTTGGATGTCGGAACGGGCGGCGGATTTCCCGGAATTCCTTTGGCTATTTTGTTCCCCGATGTTCAGTTTCACCTGATTGATGCCATCGGTAAAAAAATTGTTGTTGTGCAAGCAATTTCGGATGCATTAAAACTGAAAAACGTCAAAGCCGAACACATTCGTGCCGACCAGGTGAAAAGTCAATACGATTTTATCGTCAGCCGAGCGGTGACCAACATGCCTGATTTTGTAAAATGGGTGAAGGGAAAAGTCCTCAAAACCAACCGACACGCTTTGGAAAACGGGATTTTATATTTGAAAGGTGGCGACCTGACTGAGGAATTAAAAATTTATCAAAAAGTAACTTGCTTCGAAATCAGCGACTTTTTTGAAGAAACCTTTTTCGAATCCAAAAAAGTGGTGTATTTGCCGGTGAAATATAAAGCTTAGAGCATAGAGTATTAAGTATTTAGTATTAAGATGGTTATATTGTTTATTTTTTAAAGAATAAACAAAAAAAACAATAACCATCGAAATGCTCTTTTGTTGTCAATTCTGCGCTGAAAAATGAGTAGAAGTTTGATTTAGTTACCCTAAAAGCGAAGTTTTAGTCTTCAATTTATGCAGAATGTTATTCCCCTCTCAAGAGGGGAATAACACTCTACGTAAATTAGAGACTTTACCTTACATTGTAAAACATCAATTGCAACCTTAAATCTAAATAAGCAGTTGTGGCTATTCCAAAATAAAAAATCAAGATACCGTAAACCACGCCTCTACCTCGGCTAATTGCAGTGCGGGAATTTCAAGCTTGTTTTTTTTGCGGTAACCATTCAGGTTTTGATGTACTTGCGTCGCTTTGTTCGTTCGCAGTTTATCGACGGTTTCGTAAACTTTCAAAACGTATTCTGCCCAAATCTCATGGACGCCAATTTTGATAAAGTCTTCAGGTTTGGCGACTTTGGCAGTTTTTTCAGGACGCATTTGCGGGAAAAACAGCACTTCTTGAATGGAGCTGTTGTTGGTCATCAGCATCACCAATCGATCGATGCCAATGCCGATACCTGAAGTGGGCGGCATGCCGTATTCCAACGCGCGAATAAAATCTTGGTCGATATACATGGCTTCATCATCGCCTTTTTCGGACAAGCGTAGTTGCTCTTCAAACCGTAGTTTTTGTTCGATTGGGTCATTCAATTCAGAATAACAGTTCGCCAATTCTTTGCCGTTGACCATCAATTCAAATCGCTCGGTGAGTTCGGGATTGTCGCGATGCGCTTTGGTGAGCGGGCTCATTTCTTTCGGATAATCGATGATGAAAGTCGGTTGTACATAATGATGCTCACATTTTTCACCGAAAATTTCGTCGATGAGTTTTCCTTTGCCCATGGTGTCATCAACTTCCAAATG
>PHDQ01000067.1 GCA_002841025.1 Bacteroidetes bacterium HGW-Bacteroidetes-13
ATATTGCTCGGTGGCGGAACACTCGGCAACGGCGAAGGTCGTTTTTCCGACAAAGTCATCAAAGTTCCCAGTAAACGCGGACCACAAGCGCTGAGATTGTTGTTAGATGATTATGATACAAATTCAAATAAAAACGAAAATTACTTGGCATACTACGACCGTCAGGGGAAAAATTATTTCTATGAGTTGCTAAAATCTCTTGCAGATACCACCGTGATGACTCCTGAAGAATTTATCGATTGGGGACATGACGAAGCCTATGTTCAAGCCATTGGTGTAGGTGAATGTGCCGGTGTGGTGATTGATTTGATTTCGACCTTACTTTTTGAAAGTGAAGAAAAAATCGATTTGGCAAAATCAGCCTTCGATAACAGCCACTTTTCAGACAGTATTTATCATGCGTATAATGCATCAATTAATACCGCCAAGGCCTTGTTACTGTCAGAAAATGTGGAAACCAACTCGCAGGCAAACATCATCAGCTTGTTTGATGAACATTTTACCCAAACCGGTAAAATTAAACTTCCAAGTTCTTTTGCAGACACCATTTATCAAATCAACAAAAATGAACCGACCGAAAATTTTGCACAACAATATTTGGCGGAATCCATAAGTCTATTAAAGATAGTTCAAACTTATCGAGAAAAAACACAAGCACATGAAACCGTATCCTAAAGTTACCTTGGTGGGTGCAGGTCCGGGTGATCCGGATTTATTGACAATCAAGGGATTGAAAGCACTCCAATCTGCAGATGCGGTTCTCTATGATGCTTTGGTCAACAAAGCCTTGTTAGCGCACGTACCGGCACATGCGCAAAAAGTTTTTGTCGGCAAGCGACGTGGATTTAAAGCTTATTCTCAAGATGAAATCAATGATTTACTCGTCGAACATGCATTTTCATTTGGGCATGTTGTCCGGTTGAAAGGAGGCGACCCTTTTGTGTTCGGACGCGGTTATGAAGAAATGGCGTATGTGAGAAGTTTCGGCATCGAAACCACAAGTGTACCGGGAATTTCGTCCTCGATTGCCGTACCCGAAAACGCAGGAATTCCGCTGACACATCGCACCGTTGCCAGCAGTTTTTGGGTAGTTAGCGGCACAGCCTTCGACAGTAGGTTGACAAGCGATTTGCGCTTGGCTGTTCAATCATCCGCCACAATTGTTGTTTTGATGGGCATGGCGAAACTCGCTCAGATCGTTTCAATTTTGGAAGGGCTCGGCAAAAGTGAGTTGCCAGTAGCCATCATTCAAAACGGGACGACTTCCGAGGAAAAAATAGTGATTGGTACTGTTCATAACATAGTCAAACGCGCATCTGAAGCTGATTTGGGCGCACCTTCCATCATCGTGTTGGGAGAGACCGTTCGGTTGCGAAAGGAATTAACCGAAATTCGCGTCGAACTGCAAGAACTTCTTATAGCTTAATCCATGGCGGTTGATAAAAATCAGTTGTATCCCATCTTTTTAAAACTTTCCCAACTCAATGTATTGATTGTTGGGGGCGGGTATGTTGGTTTTGAAAAACTGTCGTTTATGCTCAAATCAAGTCCGGAAGCGCGAGTGACTTTGTTGTCTAAAGAATTTTCAGAGTCCGTAAAGCAATTGGCAGAAGCTCATCAAATACCTATGATTCAACGTGCCTACACATCCAATATTTTACACAAAAAACATTTGGTCATAGCTGCAACTGACGATGTGTCGGTCAATAAACAAATTTACCATGATGCCAAAGCACGAAATATTTTGGTCAATGTAGCCGACACACCGGCATATTGCGACTTTTATTTGGGTGGTGTCGTCACCAAAGGCAATCTGAAACTGGCCATTTCGACCAACGGGAAATCCCCTACTTTTACCAAAAGGTTGCGTCAATTTTT
This sequence comes from Bacteroidetes bacterium HGW-Bacteroidetes-13, assembly GCA_002841025.1. Classification (GTDB taxonomy): domain Bacteria; phylum Bacteroidota; class Bacteroidia; order Flavobacteriales; family Flavobacteriaceae; genus UM-FILTER-40-17. Next base: position 1,879 of record PHDQ01000067.1, read on the forward strand.
TGAAGAAACCTTGCCCGAAGATTTGGATGATTTGATTGAAAATCTCCATCAATATCGGGCAACACTCCAAGGAGAATTAAGTGAAAAAACAGAAATTTTAAATAAGCATACTGCGTTACTAATCAAAGAAAATCATGATCAAAACTGATATCATCATCATTGGAGCCGGACCGACTGGATTGTTCACTGTATTTGAAGCCGGACTCCTCAAATTAAAATGCCACCTCATCGATGCCCTCCCCCAACCGGGTGGACAGTGTTCGGAAATTTACCCCAAAAAACCCATCTACGACATTCCCGGCTTTCCGGAAGTTTTAGCGGGTGATTTGGTCAATAATCTGCTGGCACAAATCAAACCGTTCAATCCGGGATTTAGTCTGGATCAGCGTGCGGAAATACTCGAAAAATTGGAAGACGGCACGTTTATCGTGACCACGAGCAAAGGAATTCAACATCATGCGCCCGTCGTTGCGATAGCCGGTGGATTGGGTTCATTTGAACCGCGCAAACCACCGCTCGAAAATCTTGAATTTTATGAAGGTAAAGGTGTTGCTTACACCATTTTTGACCCCGAAATCTACCGAGGTAAACGTGTAGTACTTGCGGGTGGCGGTGACTCAGCTTTAGATTGGGCCATATTTTTGGCAACCGTGGCAGCCGAAGTAACTTTGGTTCACAGGCGAAAAGAATTCAGAGGCGCGTTAGACTCCGTTGAGAAAGTGGCTGAACTCTCCAAACTCGGACGTATCCAATTGATTACTGATGCGGAAGTAATTGGTTTACAAGGTAATAACAAACTTGAGAGTGTAACGATTCATCACCAAACAGAAGGAAATTTATCTATAAAAACGGATAATTTTATTCCGCTTTTCGGGCTTTTACCCAAATTAGGACCCATAGCCGATTGGGGATTGGAGATAGAAAAAAATGCCATCAAAGTAAACAACTCACTCGATTATCAAACCAATATACCAGGTGTGTATGCGATTGGCGATGTGAATACTTATCCGGGCAAACTCAAATTGATCCTTTGCGGATTTCACGAAGCTACCTTGATGTGTCAAAGTGCCTATCAACGCATCTTCCCAGACAAAAAATATGTGATGAAATACACGACTGTAAGTGGAATCAGCGGATTTGACGGCTCACGCAAAGAGGCTAAAAAAGAAGTGGTGAAAAATATCGGTTAAAAAAACAGGAAAACAATCGATAAACTTACCGCATTTTTCCCAGCATGTCCATCATGCGTTTTCCGCCACCGCCTTGCATCATTTTCATCATTTTACCCATTTGTTCAAATTGTTTGAGCAGTTGGTTGATCTGCTGAACATCTGTTCCCGATCCTTTTTCGATGCGTTTTTTTCGGCTTATATTGAGGATGGCGGGATTGCGCCGTTCTGCCGGTGTCATCGATTGGATGATGGCTTCGATATACTTGAAAGAATCGTTGTCAATGTCCACATCTTTGATGGCTTTTCCTACGCCGGGTATCATTCCCATTAAATCTTTCATATCGCCCATTTTCTTCATTTGTTGAATTTGAGCGAGGAAATCATCCAAGCCAAATTGGTTTTTGGCGATTTTCTTCTGCAATTTACGCGCTTCTTCTTCATCAAATTGTTCCTGTGCTTTTTCTACCAAGGAAACAATGTCTCCCATACCCAAAATTCTTTCCGCCATTCGCTCGGGATAAAAGACATCTATCGCGTCCATTTTCTCACCCGTACCGACAAATTTGATGGGTTTGTTGACCACCGATTTGATGGAAAGAGCTGCTCCCCCGCGTGTATCACCGTCGAGTTTGGTAAGCACAACGCCGTCGAAATTGAGTCGATCATTGAAGATTTTAGCCGTGTTTACCGCATCTTGCCCGGTCATGGAATCGACCACAAAAAGTGTTTCGTGCGGTTTGACAGCCTGATGAATATTGGCAATTTCGTTCATCATTTGTTCGTCCACCGCCAAACGACCGGCCGTATCGATGATGACTACCTGAAATCCTTCTGCCTTGGCTTTGGCAAGTGCTTTTTGTGCAATGTCAACCGGATTTTTGTTGTCGATATCAGCAAAAACCGGAACTTCAATTTGCTCGCCAACCACTTGAAGTTGGTTTATAGCCGCCGGACGATAAACATCACAAGCAACAAGCAATACTTTTTTTGATTTTTTCTTTTTGAGAAACAAGGCCAGTTTACCGGAGAAAGTTGTTTTACCCGAACCTTGTAGTCCTGACATCAAAATGACGGTAGGATTTCCGGAGAGATTGATGCCGGCTGCTTCACCGCCCATGAGTGTAGTCAATTCATCTTTGACTATTTTTACCATCAACTGACCGGGTTGCAAAGTTTTCAGTACGTTTTGTCCGAGGGCTTTTTCTTTGACCGTGGCAGTAAAGTCTTTGGCAATCTTAAAATTGACATCCGCATCCACCAAAGCGCGGCGCACTTCTTTGAGGGTTTCGGCGACGTTGATTTCGGTAATACTTCCATGACCTTTGAGTAGGTGCAAGGCTTTATCGATTTTTTCGGATAGGTTGTCAAACATGATTTACGGAAATAAATTGGATGGCAAAGATAAAGTAAAAGGCAGGAAAACACAATCTTGTCTTTTAAACAAAACAAAGCGACTGCCATCCGAAGACAGCAGCCGCTTTTAACTAACCAACCAAAATTATAATGCGATATTAGTTTTTTTCAAAAACCAATTCATCGACACCTGAATCGCCGGTGTGTTTGAGTGAGATTCGAGTGTCCGAAAATTCAATTACCAACCAATCTTCATCGAGTTCGTCAATCGGGCTGATGTTTTCAAACACCAGATTGAGTTCAAGACCGGTAAAACTGGTTTCGGTAAACCAAGTTCCTACACGAACTTCTGCTCCGCGAGTGGCTGTTACGACTCCGGCTTCTGTGAAAGCGAGGCTGAATCCGGCGAACTCTGAAGAGATATCAACACCGGCTTGTTTGAAGTTAGCTACACTCCAACTTCCGGTTGTCAAAGATTGTTTGAATGCTTTTACATCGAGGGTTGGAGCAGGGTCGACGGGATCAACGGTTACACCGCCATTTGGCGTGCCTTCAAATATAAGTATATCATTATCAGCTCCAAGTTCTACGCGAGTGCTTGTGAAATTAACGACCTTCCAATCGTCATCCAAAACCTCCAAAATTTGCACTTCGTCTCTGAATTTTAATTCTAGATCGAGTCCGTTGTTATCTCCTTTTTCAATTTCCCATCTTCCAAAAGCGGTTCTGTCAGTTGCTGAAACTTTGATGGCACCCCCTCTGAAAAATTCAAATTTAACATTTTGATAGACCGCAGTTCTATCGTTTCCATTGTTCATGAATATTGCAATAACCCAGTCAGAAGTCAACAAAGTGCGTTGCAGATTGATGGCTTGATCTAACAAATCTCCGCGAATGTCGTCATCGATGGTGTCATCATCACCAATTTTATCGTCATCTCTACATTCTAACAAAACACGACGCAACTGTTCGTTGTTTTCAATCTGAAGTGTGGTTTCGTCTTTAAAAGTAATGCTGATTGGATATTGGATATTTACAACAATACTGGAAGGAAGCTGCGTAAAAAAGGCAAACAACTCCTTTTTATCGTTGACAACAACGCTACCTGTTTGTTCTTGATTGGTATTGAATGTTAACAAGGTAATGGGAAAGTTAAATCTGAAACAGTTGATTCTACCTCTAAATTTATTTTCAGATTCCTCATTTTCTTTTCGCAAATGATCTTCAAACTCAGCCTCGTTTCTAACTTCCTTTTCAGAATGGTCGTCTGAACGCACTTTGACAGGAAAAACCAAGCTAATCGGGTTGAAGTTCCCAGATGCTTGAACGGTTTGTTTAAATGTTTGCAAAGAACGCTCGGATGTGATGGTGGTCAATTGACCATTTAAATCAACTACATAAGGAAAAGTAACGGATGTTGCACTCAATCCATCGATAAAATCATCAACAGTTCCGTCATTTTGCGCACTGAGTGTAAGCAATGCCGCAACCTCAGAATTGGCAGTAATGGCTGTTTCTGGGTTTTGTGCTGATATATTGGCGCGATCGGTTTGACAACCTACCAATACCAAAGGAATCAACATCAAAAGGCTCATGTAATTTACAAATTTTTTCATAATTAAAATGGTTTTATAATTTCTAATTCCTACCTAAAACAAACCTCTTTGTTTTTACCCTACCTGAATTATATTTTTTTTTACAAATAAAAATTCAAATTTTGGAAAAGGGTATTTTATGTTTAAAAGATTTCTTTATTGAAACTCTATTAATTATAAAAGGACCTCAAAGTAAGATGAGATCCTTTTAAAGTAAGTAAAATAAAAACGGACTTTCTGTTTTCAATCTAATTTTCCAGAAGTCCTTGAGCCTTCCAGTCTTTAAAAGCCTGAATATTTGCTGCACTCATTCTACCGGCAGTCGGCATGATACCTGCTTGACCGTTTTGCAAATCAATTCTAGTGATTGTGATATCTATGCTGTTTTTTGCCTGAAGATATGTTGTCAAACTGAAATTTCCGGATGGATTGCTTGCGCCATGGCAAGCCGTACATTGTTGTCTTAAAATGGGTTCAATGGTAGACACATAAGACACTGTAGTTGTACCGCCTCCTGTGCCGCCGCCTCCTGTGCCACCGCCTCCTGTGCCGCTACCCGTTCCATCACCGCTAGCGGAAGTTGTACCTTCGAGCAAACCATCGGATTTCCAATCCCTCAAAGTTTGGATTAAATCATTTGATACTTTTCCGGATGGCGGCATGATGTCATCATCACTCGAACCGTCCATTGATTTAATTATTTTATCTATCTTGTTTTTAGCTAAAGTATAGGTTGAAATATTCAAACCGTCTTTCGGACTGACAGAACCATGACAAGAAACACACAACTGATCCAATATAGGTTTTACGTTACCCAAATAAGTAACGGTTCCCGATGGATTGGTTTGGTTGCCAGAACCTGTATCAGTCCCGATTCCCGAATCAGTTTCTGAATCTATAGGAGAATAATCTTCAGTTGAACACTGTACAAATGACATGGATAATGCCAAAACAAAAATTGCTTTTTTCATAATTTAAATAGTTATTTATTATTAAATAGTTTAGTTTTTTGAATAGTTGAATAAATAACTTTAAAGTTTTGCCATTGAAAATATTAATTGGTTAATGAAATCGTTTTTAATGTTATGCATGGCTCAAATAGCCATATCAATAATTTATTTTTTAGTTCTAAAACGGTGTTAGGGTAGTTTTTTATCAATTGTTATAATTATCCTTCAAATAGCTATAGAATTCATAATTAATAAAATTTTTAGACTTGTAGATTTTTAGGTAAAACATTCGATTTTAAGATTACCCTACTCAAATCTTAATTTTTTTTACATTTACGACCATAAATTAATTTTTCAATTCGTTAAAGAAGTATGAGCAACGAGCAAGATGTGTGTAATGAAATTCGCTATCAATCCATTTTTAAGAAATTGGCTCCTACGATTCGAAATTATATTTACTACAAATTCGGCAATCTTGAGAAAGCCGAAGATGTGGTGCAGGAAGCATTCATCAAATTGTGGGAAAACTGTTCCAAAGTACCAGCTGACAAAGCAAAATCCTATTTATATACGGTTGCAACAAACCTGTCACTCAATGAAGTAGCGCATCAAAAAGTAAAATTAAAATTCAACAGTCAACATTCGCAAAACCAAACGCACACCAGCGAGTCGCCCGAGTTTATTTTGGAATCTGATGAGTTTAAAATTAAATTGGAAAATTCAATCGCAAGTTTATCGGAAGCACAAAGAACCGCGTTTTTGCTCAATCGAATCGAAGGAATGAAATATGTAGAAATAGCCGAGCATTTACAAATTTCTGTGAAAGCTGTTGAAAAACGCATACACCATGCTCTTTTGGTTTTAAGAGAAGAAATTGGAAATATTTGAAACAGAGGTAGGGAAAAGTCTTCCTAAACGGTTATTAATTAAAATACAAGCAGCTGAAACAACCTATTATTTCTGAAAAATTAATAGCAAAATATAAAACGATGAACTTGAACACTACACAAAAAGAATTGTTGAATCGATGGCTCAACCGGGAGGCAGACGAAACAGACATAAATGCCATCAAAAAAGATGCTGAGTTGCTGGCTTACATCAAAATTAGCACGGCTACGTCTCAGTTGCAAGCCCCTGAATTTGAGACCGAAAAAGCGTACGTAAAGTTAATTTCCAAGCGCAACCAACCGAAAGTTCGCAAACTTTTTGCCTATCAAAATGTTTTCAAATATGCTGCCGCCATCACACTTGTGGCGGGTATTTACTTTTTATTACAAAACAAACAAAATGTGATAGAAGTGGCTTACGCACAACAAACTGAGGTTGTTTTGCCCGATGCCTCAGAAGTAAGAATCAACGCGGGTTCAAAATTATCTTTTCAAAAAAAGAATTGGAATAAAAACCGTCTGGTTCAATTGAAAGGTGAAGCCTATTTCAAAGTTTCCAAAGGAAAAAAATTCACGGTAAAAACACCTTTGGGAAATGTGCAAGTTGTCGGTACTCAATTTAATATCAATCAATACGATGGACTGTTTGAAGTCGAATGTTATGAAGGAAAAGTAGATGTTAGCCACAATCGTCAAATTGTGCGGTTGACACCCGGAAAATCCGTAAAACTATCCCCGGAAGGCACTTTGGTAATTTCAAACATCGTCAGAGAAATTCCCGACTGGACGACAGGTGTCAGCGATTTTGAAGGAAGTTCACTCAAAGATGTTTTAAACGAACTCGAAAGACAATACAATCTCAAGATTGACGTTGAAAAGGACATAGATTTGGAACAAAAATTTACGGGAAGTTTTAATCACGACGATTTAGATTTGGCATTAAAAACGATATGCTTACCTTTAAAACTTTCGTATCATTTGACTTCCGATAAAAAGGTAACTTTACATGCCCAAGACAAACCTTAAGCTGGTTTTTTTAGTTTTTTTATTGTTTAACACCCCTGTTTTCGCACAACAGCGCGTGCGTTTGGTTGACTACATCAATCAAATTGAAAAACAGTACGACCTCCGTTTCTCATACAAAGACAGCGATCTGCTGTCGCAGACTATCTTGATACCTAAGAATGATTTGAGCCTGCCGGAGATTTTAAATTACCTCCGCTCGAAAACACCTTTCGACTACACGGTATTGGATGAGCAAAACATTGCCATCATCGCAAAAACCAAAACACCTGACTCCATTTGTGGAAGGTTGATGGATCGTTCGGGTGAGCCTATTTCGGAAGCGAGCATTGCAGATCTTGAGCGCAACAATTCCACAATTTCTGACAAGGATGGTTACTTCAATTTAAACGGAATAGATCCCAATTCGATATTAACGATTAGTCATTTAGGGTATGGAGAAAAACCAATGGCTGCAGCCTTCTTTATCCAAAACAAACCTTGTAAAACCATCTACTTAGAACCAAAAACAGAAATTCTTGAAGAAGTTGTCGTCCAAAATGTGTTGACTTCCGGTATCGACATCAAATCTGACGGAAGTGTAGCCATCAAAACGAGACAATACGGCATGCTCCCCGGCTTGATTGAGCCCGATGTTTTACAAATCGTTCAAAGACTTCCCGGTATTGAAAGTATCAACGAAACCGTTTCATCCATCAACATACGCGGTGGCACCAACGATCAAAATTTGATATTGTGGGACGGCATCAAAATGTATCAAACCGGGCATTTCTTCGGATTGATATCATCGATTAATCCTTATCTGACAGAAGAAATAAATGTGTACAAAAATGGCGTTTCCGCACAATACGGCGATGGTGTTTCGGGCATGCTCGATTTTAAAACAATCGAAAAAATTCCAACTAAAATCAAAGGTGGTGCGGGTATCAATCTCATCAATGCAGATGGTTTCCTGCAAATTCCTTTTTCAAAAAAAATAGGTTTACAAGTTTCGGGGAGAAGATCTCTTAACGATTTTTTTAGCACACCCACTTACAACGAATATTTCGATCGCGCGTTCCAAGATTCAAAAATCACCACCAAAAACAGGTTGAGCGCGAATGAAAATTTTTCATCGGATGAAAACTTTATTTTCTATGATGTCAATGCCAAACTAATTTTTGATTTCGGTGCGCGCGCCAAATTCAGTGTCAACTTTTTTAATTTGGCTAACACCCTTAGTTTTCGTGAAACCATCCGGTCAAACAGTGGCGATGACAATGATGATGATGACAATCAAACGCGCACAAGTCGTTTAGAACAAGATAACCTGGCGATTGGAGTGGATGGAAAAATCAAGTTGAACAACCGACTCAATCTTCACCTCAATTCATATTATACAAATTACAACCTAAAAGCAGTCAATTTTGATTTGCTTACCGACCAACGCTTGGATCAAAAAAACGAAGTGCTCGAAACCGAAGCCAAATTCGTATTTGAATACCTGTTGAATGACCAATTTTCCTTCCGTAGTGGATACGAATACATTGAAACCGGCGTGACCAATATACAACTCGTGAACAATCCGTTTTTCTCAAGCAACATCAAAAATGTATTGACAGAACATTCCGGATTTCTGGAAGCCGAATTGAAATCGGGATTTGGAACAAAAATAACCTCCGGAGGGCGAGTAAGTTACATAGAAGATTTGGATGAATGGATTTTTGAACCACGCATCAATATTTATCAGAAATTAACTCCCGCTTTTTCGCTCCAACTCATGGGCGAACTCAAACATCAAACCACCACCCAAACCATCGACTTGCAAGAA
>PHDQ01000336.1 GCA_002841025.1 Bacteroidetes bacterium HGW-Bacteroidetes-13
ATGACAATCTTATCAAATAAATTGACGGCTCTTTCGACGATGTCGAAATGACCGATGGTTATCGGATCAAAAGAACCGGGAAAAACAGCTTTTCGCATGCGTTGGTTTTTGCGTATCAATTCTTCAAAGATATAAAAATATCACTATAGTAAGAGGAAAGGGTAATTACGGTTAATTCTTTTTTTGAGTTGCTATAAGGCTTTGTGATTTCTTTGTGTTAAAAACTTTGTGTAACTTCGTGTAACAGCTATAACACTAACCTGCCTAACGGCAGACAGGGTTACACAAAGACATTAGCCTTATGAATGAAAAATCAAAAAATGAATTAACCGTAATTCGGAAAATTTAAAAACAGAATCAGGCATAATCAAAAACACCGTATTCACTTTTGATGGTCAACTGTTTTTTGTCGGAAGCTTTGACGCTGCCGATGATTTGTGCGGCTACACCAAAACTTTCAGAGATTTTGATGATTTGTGCGGCTTGGCTTTCATCGACATACAATTCCATCCGATGCCCCATGTTAAAGACCTGATACATTTCTTTCCAATCGGTGCCGGATTGATTTTGAATCAATTTGAAAAGCGGTGGAACCTCAAAAAGTTTGTCTTTAATCACGTGTAAATCATCGATAAAATGCAGTATTTTAGTCTGTCCGCCACCGCTGCAATGCACCATTCCGCAAATGTTTTGCACCCCAATTTGGTGCAGTATTTCTTTGACAATCGGCGCATACGTCCGGGTCGGCGACAACACCAATTTTCCCGCATCAATCGGGGAATTTGCAACGGTATCCGTCAATTGCGTATTTCCGGCGTAAACGAGGTCTTCCGGCACTTGCGGGTCGTAACTTTCCGGGTATTTTTTCGCTAAGTTTTTTGCAAACACGTCGTGCCGTGCCGAGGTAAGCCCGTTGCTGCCCATGCCGCCGTTGTATTCGGTTTCGTAAGTCGCTTGACCGAATGATGCCAAACCTACAATCACGTTGCCGGCTTTGATGTTGGCGTTGTCAATAATTTCACTGCGTTTGAGCCGGGCTGTCACGGTCGAATCGACAATGATGGTGCGCACCAAATCGCCCACATCGGCGGTTTCGCCACCTGTGGAATGAATATGCACTCCAAATCTCTTCAGTGAGGCCAACAAATTTTCGGTTCCTTCGATGATGGTTGTGATAACTTCACCCGGAATCAAATTTTTGTTGCGCCCGATGGTTGATGACAGTAAAATATGATCCACCGCACCGACACAGAGCAAATCATCTATGTTCATAATCAGTGCATCTTGTGCGATGCCTTTCCAAACAGCTAAGTCACCCGTTTCTTTCCAATACACATAAGCCAAGGAAGATTTTGTTCCGGCACCGTCGGCATGCATCACCAAACAATAGTCCTCATCGTTGGTGAGATAATCGGGAACTATCTTGCAAAAAGC
>PHDQ01000337.1 GCA_002841025.1 Bacteroidetes bacterium HGW-Bacteroidetes-13
AAGTTCCGTGATTTTTGAAGTACCTTGCGATGCATATTTTTAAATGAAAATCAGTTGTATGTCCGATAAAAAAGTAACCATTCTCAAAGCCTTCAAAACCATTATTTGGCCTCGCCGCAACCTGGTTTTTGTAGGTCTTCTCCTCATCGTCATAAGCAATGCTGCCAGCTTTGTCGGTCCCATTTCCCTGAAATATTTTATGGACGACGTGATTCCGAATAAGGATATGGAAATGCTTCGGATATTGGTTTTTTCAGTCGCTTTTGCCATATTGGTGCAGGCGGTAGCGTCTTTCCTACTCACCAAAATCCTGAGTGTACAAGCACAATATTTAATCTCCGAACTCCGGGCGCAAGTACAGAAAAAAGTGCTTTCCTTACCCATCCGATTTTTCGACAACGCCAAATCCGGGGCTTTGGTTTCGCGTATCATGACAGATGTCGAGGGCGTGCGCAATCTTATCGGAACCGGGTTGGTGCAATTGGTGGGTGGCTCGATTACCGCTGTGGTATCGCTCATTTTGTTGCTCCGAATAAGTCCGTCCATGACTTTGTTTACCCTTGTTCCTTTGGCTATTTTTGCAATCGTGGCCTTAAAAGCCTTCAAAATCATCCGTCCCATTTTTAGAAATCGCGGAAAAATAAATGCCGAGGTCACGGGTCGGCTTACCGAGACGTTGGGTGGAATTCGGGTGATAAAAGGGTTTAACGCAGAAGAACAAGAGCATAAAGTCTTTGAAAGTGGCGTAGAAAAACTGTTCCAGAATGTAAAAAAGAGCCTTACCGCAACCGCTTTTATGACCAGTTCATCCACTTTTCTTTTGGGCGTGGCAACCACGGGAATTATGGGCATCGGCGGTTATAAAATCATGATGGATCAACTGACCATCGGAGAATTCTTGTCTTTTACTTTTTTGTTGGGTTTGATGATTGCTCCCATTGTGCAAATGAGCAACATCGGGAGCCAGCTTACCGAAGCCCTGGCCGGACTGGATCGCACAGAAGAATTGATGAACATGACCCCGGAGGTCAATGAAGCAGAACGAACCATCGTCTTGGAGGACATTCAAGGCGACATTGCTTTTAAGGATGTTTCCTTTGCTTATGAAGAAAACAAAGAAGTGTTGCACAATATCAGTTTTACGGTCAATTCGGGAAATGTAGTCGCTTTGGTAGGGAGTTCGGGTTCGGGAAAATCAACCATTGCCGGTTTGGCTGCTACTTTCTTGACCCCACAATCGGGAACCATTTCAATAGATGGAAAAGACCTCTCAAAAGTAAGCCTACCGAGTTACCGAAAACACCTCGGTGTGGTGTTGCAAGACGAGTTTTTATTTGAAGGTACCATCAAAGAAAATATTTTATTTCCGAGACCCAATGCCACCGATGATGAATTGCTAAATGCCGTAAAAGCGGCTTATGTGAA
>PHDQ01000068.1 GCA_002841025.1 Bacteroidetes bacterium HGW-Bacteroidetes-13
GATAAAACCTCTGAAATATTGGGTGTTCAGGTTAAATTTGCTACCGACTGCATCGGGAAAATTGCCGAAGATGCTGCTGCCGCGCTCCAACCGGGTGAAATTTTATTACTTGAAAACCTGCGTTTCTACGCGGAAGAAGAAAAAGGAGATAAAGAATTTTCAAAAAAATTGGCTTCTTTGGGCGACATTTATGTAAACGATGCTTTTGGAACCGCACACAGAGCGCATGCCTCGACTACCATCGTAGCCGAGTTTTTCCCAGACAAAAAATGTTTCGGCTTGTTGTTGGCTAAAGAAATTGAAAGCATCAACAAGGTTTTTAAAGACGGTGAAAAACCCGTGACAGCAATTTTGGGCGGATCAAAAGTGTCCTCAAAAATCACCATCATCGAAAACATGCTCGACAAGGTCAACCACTTGATTATCGGTGGTGGCATGACTTACACTTTTGTGAAAGCGCAAGGCGGGAAAATTGGAAATTCGATCTGTGAAGACGACAAACAAGAATTGGCGCTCGAAATCATGAAAAAAGCCAAAGCCAAAGGAGTACAAATCCACTTGCCGGTCGATGTTGTGGGTGCGGATAGTTTTAGCAACGACGCCAAAACGCAAATTTTCGATGTGGATAAAATTCCGGACGGATGGCAAGGCTTGGATGCCGGCCCGAAAACATTGGCTTTGTTTTCAGAAGTGATTGCCAAATCGAGAACCATTTTGTGGAATGGTCCGATTGGTGTTTTTGAAATGGAGAACTTTGCCAAAGGAACCATTACTTTGGGGGAAGCCATTGGGAAAGCCACTAAAAACGGGGCGTTTTCATTGGTTGGCGGTGGAGATTCCGTGGCTGCTGTTAAACAATTTGGCCTTGAAGACCAAATGAGTTATGTGTCAACCGGAGGCGGAGCCATGTTAGAAATGCTCGAAGGACAAACATTGCCGGGAGTAGCCGCTATCTTGGAATAATTTTTGATTGAAATTTCCGTTCTGAAATGAAAGATTCTTGCCCATGAAAAATATTTTCCTTTTCTCGTTGCTTTTGTTGCTCAATTTTTTTGCGTATTCGCAGCATAAAGTTATCGCTGAAAAAACAGCCGGATCGATAAAAGTTGATACAATCTCCAAAGATTCCATCGCAGTTATTGATGATTTGGCTTCGAGTTTGATTTCCGAAGACAGCATTTCTTCTCCTTTTTTCATCAAAAAAATAGACAGTACGACCCGAAAGGTGAAGTTCGTTTTGAGAGATCAGCCAATCGCCGCATATTACGACAGCTTGGTTCTGCGTAAATTTTACGGATTTGGCCTGTATGACAGTGTTCAAACAGTTGTTGATTTTAAAGATGTTGACAATAATTTTCTTTTAGATTTACCCACCGATACACTAAAAGCTCGTTTGGCTTTGTTGGATGCCAAAACCCCATTTAACGTGGTGTATAATCCCATTTTGGAACAAGTCATTCATACGTTTCTAAAAAAAAGAAGAAAATCGCTGCAGCGATTGATGAACCTTAGTGAATATTATTTCCCCTTATTTGAAAAAGAATTGGACGCACAAAATGTTCCATTGGAAATTAAATATCTAGCCATTGTAGAATCAGCACTAAACCCACTAGCTCGATCAAGAGTAGGCGCAACCGGCTTATGGCAATTCATGTTTCAAACCGGTAAATTGTACGGATTAGAACTCAATTCTTACGTCGATGACCGTTCGGATCCCGTTAAATCAACTGCTGCTGCCACACGATACCTGTCAGATATGTATCAGATTTTTGGCGATTGGGATTTGGTTTTGGCGGCTTACAATTCGGGACCTGGAAATGTGAACAAAGCAATTAGGCGATCAGGTGGCTATCAAAACTATTGGAATTTAAGACCCTATTTGCCTCGAGAAACACAAGGATATCTTCCGGCATTTTTGGCAACCCTGTATATTTTTGAATATGCTGAAGAACATGGTTTTCAGAAAGGACGAGAACAAATTTCACTTTTCGAAACGGATACAATTGTGGTAAAACAAAACCTTCCCCTAAAAAAAGTATCTGAAATTTTGAATATTTCTGAAGATGATTTGGCTTTTTTGAATCCGTCTTACAAAATAAAAACAATACCTTACGTCAAGGGAAAATCATACACCTTACGTCTTCCAAAAATGCACGCAGGCCTTTTTGTAAATAATGAAACGGATATTTATGCATATTTACAAAGCGAATCTGAAAAAACCGAAAAACCACTTCCTGAATTTACCGATGTGAGTTCTTCGGTTGTTTACAGGGTGCGAAGCGGTGATAATTTAGGAGCCATCGCAAACAAATACGGAACGACTGTCAACAACTTAAAACGATGGAATGGACTCAGGAGCAATATGTTGAGCGTTGGTCAACGCTTGACAGTTTATGCAAAAAATCCCAACGTTTCTACTGTTAAGGTCACAAATACCGCAAACGTAAACAATCAAAAAAACACCGAAAGCAACGACGAACGACATTATGTTGTCAGAAGCGGAGACTCTTTATGGAGCATCGCTCAAAAATTTCCAGGTGTTTCTGTGGAGGATATTAAAAAGTGGAACGATATTCGCGGTAATCAATTAAAACCCGGTATGAAGCTAAAACTTAAAAGCTGAATTCCGACTAAGCAACCAAATTATGAAGAAATTTTTTCTATTTTTTGTAGTAATCACATTTATCATCTCATGTGATAAGAAAACAGATAAAGATTCCAATCAAAAGATTTTACCTGACTCAAACGGTCGAATAAGTACGCTTAACGTGGTGCTTGACAACAATCTTTGGGAAGGAGCCGTTGGAAACGCCATTCGCGATTCGCTGGCAAAACCCACCGAAGGTCTTCCTCAAGACGAGCCCGTTTTTAACATCAGCCATTTACCTCCCAAAACTTTTTCCGGCTTTACCACCAAAGGAAGAAATATTTTGATTGCACAATTGGGCAACGACAACCAGTTTTCCATGCAGGAAAACGTTTATGCCAAACCTCAAAAAGTTGTGTTTGTGGTTGGAAAAACAGAATCCGATTTGATAGGTCTTATCAGAGAAAATTCAGAGAAAATCATCGAAAATTTTAAATCCGGAGATGTCGTAGAAACCATTCGCAGAATCAATAAATCATTGCTCGGAGATGAAGGTCTGAAAGATTCACTAAGGATTTCGTTGCCAATACCCACAGCCTATCGCTTTGCAGCCAAAACGAAAAGTTTTTTTTGGATTCGTAAAACCATCCAAGAAGGGCACATGAACATTGTCGCCTACGAGTTGCCTTATCGCGATTTTTCTGATGAACAAGCCGTGCTGAATTTTGTCATCAAAACGCGAGATTCTATCGGAAAAGAAAGAATTCCCGGTCCCGCAGAAGGCAGTTATCTAATTACCGAGGAAGCCTACTCTCCATTTATTAAAAAAGACATGGTTGACGGTAGAAAATGTTGGGAAACCAAGGGAACTTGGGAGGTAAAAGGGGATTTCATGGCCGGGCCGTATGTCAGTTACTTAATCGATGACAAAGCAAACAAAAGATTGGTGGTTTTGGAAGGTTTTGTTTTTGCTCCTTCCGCGCTAAAAAGAGACAATGTCTTTGAACTTGAGTCGATTTTACGCTCGGTAAAATTCCTTTAACTTACGTCCATAATAGCAATCCACAAAAAAAACCGTCCTAAAAGACGGTTTTATAATTTTTGTAGAAATTCTTACGGTTTAGTGTCTGATTCCTTTTTTGTATCCGGATCTTCTTTGGCGGCATTCTTAAATTCTTTAATCCCGCTACCGAGACCTCTCATTAATTCAGGTATTTTCTTACCTCCGAATAGCAACAATAAGATTACAATAATCAATATTACTTGTTGCGGACCAACAACACCGAGAATGACTGATAAATGATTCATGATAGAAAATATTATCTAACAAAGGTAAAAAGAAATTTCAATTGGCATCATAGTATATCAAAAAACTTTTTTCTTCGTTTATTCTCGAAATAGTTATCTGTATATTTGTTTTGTCTTATGAAGAAAAAAAAATCATCCAAAAAAAGTACGCTCAAGCAAAAGCTGCTTCATAAATATCGGCTTGTCATTCTCAATGAAGAAACCTTTGAGGAGCGATTATCATTCAAATTGACAAAACTTAATTTGTTTGTACTAATAAGCGTTTCCGTCATACTGCTGATTGCGGGTACTACCGTGTTGATTGCTTTCACACCACTTAGAGAATACATTCCGGGCTATTCATCTACTGTACTCAAGAAAAAAGCCACAGAACTTTCTTTACTGACCGACTCTTTGGAAGTAGAACTCGGAAACAATATTTTGTATCTCAATTCCATTAAAAAGGCATTGACTGGCGATGTAAAAATTGAGAGTATAAACAGGGATTCCATTTTTAAAGCGATATCGACAGACCCCGAAAACTTTGATCTCGCACCCTCTCGAGAAGACTCTATTTTGAGAAGAATCGTTGAACAAGAAGAAAAATACAACATTTTCGCCAACACCCGTTCAAAAATCGGAATCGTTTTGTTCCCTCCCGTAACCGGAACGATTTCAGATGGTTATAATCCAAAAACCAAGCATTTTGCAGTAGATGTGATTGTTCCTGAAAACGCACCAATCAAGTCGGTTGCCGACGGCACCGTGGTTTTTGCAGATTGGACACCCGACACCGGAAATGTAGTGATCATCGACCACGGCAATGGCATCATTTCAGCTTACAAACACAACAGTTCACTCACCAAACAACAGGGAGATTTGGTCAAATCGGGGGAAGTCGTGGCACTTGCCGGATCGACTGGCGAGCTTTCAACCGGACCACATCTGCACTTTGAATTATGGATCAATGGATTTCCCATCAACCCAACGAACTTTATAGATTTTAAATAACCATGTCCTTCAAATCCTTAGTAGCCCCTTTTTTTGCAGCCTATATCAAACGAAAAATAAAGCGTTGGGCGACAAATCCCGTTGCTACTCAAAAAGCTGTTTTTGAATCGCTCATCCGAGATGCAAAACAAACCCAATTTGGGCAAGAGCACGACTTTTCAGGTATCAAAACCTTTAGCGATTTTGCCAAAAAAGTGCCCGTGCGCGACTACGAAGAACTCAAACCATGGATTGAAAAAGTAGTCGCCGGCGAGTCGGATATTTTATGGAAAGGCAAGCCGCTTTATTTTGCCAAAACATCAGGGACAACCTCCGGCGTAAAATATATTCCGCTGACCAAAGAATCGATGCCTTATCACATTGAAGCCGCTCGAAATGCCATCCTTTGCTACATTTCAGAAACCGGAAATACGCGTTTTGTGGACGGCAAGATGATTTTCCTGCAAGGCAGTCCCAAGATGAATGAGAAAAACGGCATTCAAGTAGGCCGATTGTCCGGAATCGTCGCGCATTATGTGCCTGCTTATCTACAGAAAAACCGCATGCCGAGTTGGGAAACCAATTGTATTGAAGATTGGGAAACCAAAGTTGACACCATCGTTGACGAAACCCTTCGAGAAGACATGAGCGTCATCAGTGGTATTCCGTCTTGGGTGCAGATGTACTTCGAAAAAATTCAGGCAAAAACCGGGAAAAAAGTTGGGGAAGTTTTTAAGAATTTCAATTTGTTTATTTACGGCGGGGTTAACTTTGAACCTTATCGCGCCAAATTCGAATCGCTCATCGGTAGAAAAGTGGATAGCATTGAGCTTTTTCCTGCTTCCGAAGGGTTTTTTGCTTTTCAGGATTCGCAGCAAGAAAAAGGCATGTTGCTTTTGCTAAATGCCGGTATTTTTTATGAATTCATCCGAGCCGATGAATATTTCAATGAAAAGCCAAAAAGACTGACCATCGAAGAAATCGAATTGAACGTAAACTACGTTTTGATTGTTTCTACCAACGCCGGACTTTGGGCTTACAATGTAGGCGACACCATCCAATTTGTTTCTAAAAACCCCTACCGAGTCATTGTGTCCGGTCGGATTAAACATTTTATTTCTGCCTTCGGCGAACATGTGATTGCCAAAGAAGTTGAGCACGCATTGCAAAAAGCTACCGAAAACACGGCTGTACGTGTAACCGAATTTACTGTGGCTCCACAAATCACTCCCAAAACAGGTCTTCCATACCACGAATGGTTTATCGAATTTGAGAATGAGCCCGAAAATCTGGATGCATTTGCATCGGCCATTGACCTGGAAATGCAAAATCAAAACACGTATTATTTCGATTTGATTCAGGGAAATATCCTCCGTCCTGTTGTCATCACTCAAGTAGCCAAAAACGGGTTTATTGACTATATGAAATCGCAGGGGAAATTAGGTGGGCAAAACAAAGTACCCAGGTTGTCCAATGACAGAAACATAGTTGATAAACTCCGTGTTGATTCATCAGCGTAATAGAATCTTGAACGCACCGAATAAAAATCATAAATTTGCAAAAATAAATTATGCAACAAATAAAATACAATACACGTTCCAGAGCCCAAGAATCTACAAGTGCCATTGAACGGTTGTACATCACCATGCGTCACTTGTTCAACAGAGGGTTTTACAAACCTATGGGTATTTCGGGCGACACTTTGCGCGAAGCATTGCTTCAACTAAGACCTGAAATATATGGCACCATAGCCGAAGAAAAAGTTGAACTCAGCGGTTTGCTTTATGTTATCGATCGATTGCCCGACGGAATTGAAGCTTGTCGATACATCAACCTAACCTCTTCAGAAGGACTCAATCAATCTCACTTTAAACTCATTGTTCCGCCTAAAAGAAGACGAAATTGTTATCGTATAGACGAAGATCAGATGAACATAGAAATCACCCGAGGCAGATCTGACATATACGATATTTTAACCCATTTGACCTTTCTGTTCATCGAATCGCAGAAAATTGCCAAACGTATTTTGAGCAGTGAAGAAGGTCAAACAAGCCGTGATTGGAAAAAAGTGATAGATGCGGTCAGTCGTAAAAAACAACTATCATTGGATGAATGTGAAATTACCATGGCGCATCTCGCCAATATTTTGGGCAGAACGTTCGAAGAAGTGAAAACCGCCCACAAAGAATTTGCATCTGAAGAAAACCCCGATCGATTGCTCCACATCATGTATTGGTTGGGCAAAATAGGTTTAGAAGAAGTGAAAGACGGCGAAAAACGAACCATTACTTTCAGCCCAATTCTTAGAGAGCGATTGGGTCATCATGTACATGGTGAAATTTGGGCAAACGACATCAAGAAAGTCATGTCAAAAAACAAATTGCTCAACAGACCGATTCACATCATCAGTGCCAATATGCATAGCGTGATGAACTCCATTTACGCCAAAGAAGCACTCGCCTCGGTTTATGCAAAAAAAGGGAATTTTAACGTCTTTGAAGACCTCAGCCAATCTACAAATCAAGTTTTGCGCGACAAAGTCTTTCAAATTGCGGTCAAAAACGGAATGATCTCGTTGCCTGATACATCGGGAACCAACATTGATGTGCAAATATTTGACACGGCGAAAATTGATTTCAACAAAACGGACTTTCCAAACCCCGTTTTCGAGGCGGAACGAGAAAAGCCCGTTCTCATCGTAATGGATTATGCATTTGGCGAGCAAGCCTATGAAACCATTGACGAATTGCTGAAACCTTACTTGGTTAGCAATCAAAAAAGCTTTCTCAACGTTGTCTCCATTTCCATCATGGGAAAAGCCGGTATTTTGTCAGGAAATAAAGGAGATATCATGATTCCGACCGCGCACGTATTTGAAGGAACGGCTGACAACTATCCTTTTGAAAACGAATTCAAATTGTCCGATTTTGAAAACAGCGACATCCCAATCTATGAAGGTACGATGATCAGCGTGCTCGGAACGTCTCTGCAAAACAAAGATTTACTCAAATTCTTCCAAGAAAGCACCTGGAATGTCATCGGTCTGGAAATGGAAGGCGCGCATTATCAGAAAGCCATACAATCGGCTTCTAAAATCAGAGAAAGTATTTCTAAAAACGTGAAAGTTCGCTATGCCTATTACGCATCTGACAACCCATTGGAAACAGGAAGCACATTGGCATCCGGCGGATTGGGAACTACCGGCGTAAAGCCAACCTATTTGATTACCGAAAAAATATTAAAACAAATATTTTACGATTCAAAAAAGTAAGATAAAAATCACGAGCAAAGATGTATAACAAGCGCATACTCATCACCGGAGGAGCCGGATTCATCGGAGCCAACTTTGTTGATTATTATACTCGACTTCATCCGGATTGGTTGTTTGTCAATCTGGATAAACTGACCTATGCCGGCACGCTCGACAACTTGCAAAACGTTTTGCCGCTCAAAAATCATGTTTTTGTGGAAGGTGATATTTGCGACAGAAATTTGGTTGAAAATCTGTTTGAAAAATACCAAATAAACGGCGTGATTCACTTTGCCGCAGAGTCGCATGTGGACAATTCCATCGAAAACCCCGATGCTTTTATCCAAACCAATATTTTTGGGACATACACACTGCTCGATGTTGCCAAAAAATACTGGATGCAAAGTCCACATTTATTTAAAAAAACCTTTGAAAACAGTCGTTTTCATCAGATCTCTACAGATGAAGTTTATGGGAGTTTAGGCTCAGTAGGCTTGTTTACCGAAACCACAGCTTATGCGCCCAACAGTCCGTACAGTGCTTCAAAAGCTTCGTCTGACATGCTGGTTCGAAGTTATTTTCACACCTACGGTTTGCCTGTGGTAACTACCAATTGCTCCAACAATTACGGCCCCAAACAACATTCTGAAAAACTGATACCCACCATCATCCGCAAAGCGCTTTCGGGCGAAAACATCCCTATTTACGGAGACGGACAAAACATACGCGATTGGTTGTACGTGGAGGATCACTGCAAGGGAATTGCCCTGGCTTTTGAAAAAGGAAAACCCGGTGAAACCTACAACATTGGCGGGCGAAACGAGCGGACAAACCTGTACATCGCCCAACACATTTGCAAACTGCTCGATGCAATACAGCCTAAACAAGCCGGAAGTTATCTAGATCAAATCACTTTTGTAAAAGACCGTGCGGGACACGATTTTCGGTATGCCATCAATGCGGGTAAAATAGAAAGCGAATTGGGTTGGAAAGCCGCCGAAAATTTTGAAAGCGGAATTGAGAAAACGGTGCGGTGGTATGTGCAAACAATTATTGAAAACAAAACACTATGAAAGGCATCATCCTTGCCGGCGGCTCCGGAACGCGTTTGCATCCGCTTACTTTGACCGTAAGCAAGCAACTCATGCCCATCTATGACAAACCGATGATTTATTATCCGGTTGCCACACTGATGAGTGCGGGAATCAGAGAAATACTCATCATTTCCACACCTTTTGATTTACCGTTATTCGAAAAACTACTCGGTGACGGAAGCCAATTGGGATGCCGCTTTTCCTATGCCGAGCAAGCGCAGCCAAACGGTTTGGCTGAAGCTTTTATCATCGGAGCCAATTTTATTGGGAAAGATGCTGTAGCTTTAATTTTGGGCGACAATATTTTTTACGGTTCGGGTCTTGACATCATTCTAAAACAAGCAGCCAATCCGTTGGGCGGTCATATTTTTGCCTATCACGTGCAAGATCCTGCCCGCTACGGCGTGGTGTCATTTGACAATAAAGGATTGGTCACCTCTATTGAAGAAAAACCGGAACATCCAAAATCAAACTTTGCGGTGCCGGGCATTTATTTTTATGACAATGAGGTGGTTGACATTGCTCAAAATATCCAACCAAGTGAGCGGGGCGAATTGGAAATTACCGACATCAACAAAGTGTATTTGAATCGCGGCAAACTGCACGTCAGCATTTTGGACCGAGGAACAGCCTGGCTCGACACAGGCACTTTCGAATCGCTGATGCAGGCCGCACAGTTTGTTCAAGTCATCGAAAAACGACAGGGATTGAAGATTGGTGCCATTGAAGAAACGGCTTATAAAATGGGATATATCGACGATGCGCAATTGCTCAAACTCGCCGAACCGCTGATGAAAAGTGGTTATGGCGTGTATCTTCGCAATCTAATTCAGACAAACGAATGATGAAAGTTCAACACACACCTCTGGAAGGTTGCTTGATCATTGAACCCAAAGTTTTCAGGGATCATCGCGGCTATTTTTTTGAAAGTTATAATCAGGCTGATTTTCAAAAAAACACAGGTTTGGATACGCATTTCATTCAAGACAACCAATCTTTTTCAAACTACGGAACGGTGCGCGGGCTGCATTACCAAACAGGCGATTGGGCACAATCAAAATTGATACGTGTTTTGTCAGGTGAAATATTGGATGTGGCTTTGGATATTCGCCCCGGTTCCAAAACTTTTGGTCAGCATTTTTCCTTGGTTTTGTCTGCGGAAAATTTTTTACAATTCTATATTCCCAAAGGATTTGCCCATGGTTTTTCGGTGTTGAGTGCATCAGCCACTATCGCTTATAAATGCGATCAATATTATCACCAATCTTCTGAAAAAGGCATTCGTTATAACGACA
>PHDQ01000069.1 GCA_002841025.1 Bacteroidetes bacterium HGW-Bacteroidetes-13
ACAGGCAATTTTTAATAGTAAAGCTGTCGCATTACTATTAAAAACCACGCGAAGTGACGGTTAAAACGAAATTCATTTGAATAGCCGAATAGTTACAAAATTTAATTTCTATAACAAGCATTGGAATTCCTCCAATTTTTCTTAAATTTAGTGTCGTAAAGCTCCATAAAACCAAAAGCCATGAAATCATTAACCTTACTGTTTGCCCTTTTTTTTTCCTTGTCAATGCTCGGACAAAAAAGCAATCGCGTACTTATCTCCGGGAGTGTTGAAAATAAAGAAAATGAAGTTGAAGGAATATCAATTTTTAATGAATCTTCCAGTTTGGGAACTATCACCAATGAAGAAGGCAAATTTACAATTGATGTTCAGGAAGATGATGTTTTATTGTTCTCTGCCATTCAGTTTCAAAAATTCAAGGTAGTGATCGACAAAGGAGTCATCAAAGAGAAAAAGTTGCGCGTTTTTATGAATGAAATTGTGACCGTACTTGAGGAAGTTATTGTCCGACCTTATGATTTAACCGGGAATGTTAGAGTTGATGTAGCTCGAATCAAAGTACAATTACCTGAAATGGATAGCAAAATATTAAGAGAAAAAACGTATGAAACCTTTGATTTTAAACCTGATTTTTTATCTCCTGTGGTCAATACCGCCGCTGATGTACCGAATTATTCAAATGGTATTGACATGGCAAACATCTTCAGAACGGTCTTTCTCAAACGCAAGGATGATAAAAGAAATCAACCCAAAACTTTAGATACGGAGATTCGGAAAATTTACAGCAATGAATTTTTTCAACAAAATTTAGACATTCCGGAAGAGGAAATCACGCCGTTTATTTCCTATTGTGAAAATCAAGGATTAACCTATGACTTGATCGAGGATAAAAACCAACTCAAGTTGATTGATTTTTTATTGGTCAAATGTGCCAATTATAAGGTTGAAATGCAAGCAGAGAAGAAAGACTAAACATATTCAATAATTTATTCATTCGAAACCAATAACTCATCCAAAATCGTTCGAAAACTTTCACTGTTCCAATCAGCTGTACCGGTTTTTTTGATGACAATCTTACCTTTTTTGTCTATCACATAAGTTGTCGGCAACGAGTTGGTTTCCAGTAACTTTGGCGAAGAACTTATCGGCTTCATCGAGCTAAGCACATACCCCTTTTTGTTCAAAAACGCTTGGGTTACAGAAGCATCTTCATTGGACACAAACAAAAAAACAACTTTGTCTTTATAATCTTTGTACAATTCATCCAAATAAGGCATTTCAGCAATGCAAGGCGGACACCATGTAGCCCAATAATTTACCAGGATTACCTTTTCTTTTGCTTCATTCAAATCGAATTTTTGACCATCTTGTCCGACAAGTTGCCAATTGTAATCTGATAAAACTTCGCGTTTGGAAACTTCAATCTCGCTCGGACTGAAAGCAATCAGCCGACTAAACTGAACTTTTAAAAATGTTCCGATTGGTGTGAAAAGGAAAATTAGAATTATTCCCAAAAAAATCAGGTCGGAACGATTGGGCTTGTTTATTTTCATGTGATTTGATTAAAAAAAAAAGCTGCCTTAAAGAGACAGCTTTCTATAAATTCAAGTATTTTATTGATTCTGAGCCTTAATCAGATTGAGTGCCGAACCGGCTCTAAACCAACCTATTTGTCCGTCATTGTATGAATGATTAACCGTAATTACATCTTTGGAACCATCCCCGTGGACGAGTTCAATTTGTAGCGGTTTCTCAGGCGCAATTTCTTTTAAATCCAAGAAATTGATGGTGTCATTTTCCTGAAATTTGTCATAATCACTTTCGTTTTTGAAAGTCAAAGCCAAAACGCCTTGTTTTTTCAAGTTGGTTTCGTGGATTCTGGCAAATGATTTTACCAACACAACTTTCACACCCAAATGTCTGGGCTCCATGGCAGCGTGTTCTCTGGAAGAACCTTCTCCGTAGTTGTGATCCCCTACCACTATGGTTCCGACACCTGCTTTTTTGTAAGCACGCTGGGTATCCGGCACACCGCCGTATTCACCGGTCAGTTGGTTTTTGACCAAATTGGTTTTCTGGTTGAAAGCATTGACCGCACCAATGAGCATGTTGTTGGAAATATTGTCCAAATGACCTCTGAAACGAAGCCATGGACCAGCCATCGAAATATGGTCGGTGGTGCATTTGCCAAAAGCTTTGATTAGCAATTTCATGCCATTAAAGTTTTCACCGTTCCATGGACTAAACGGTTCCAAAAGTTGCAAACGCTCAGAAGTCGGACTCACTTTTATGTCCACTTGATTCCCATCCTCTACGGGAGCAACATATCCCGAATCTTTTACGTCAAATCCGTTGGGTGGCAATTCCCAACCGGTAGGCTCGTCGAGCTTCACTGCTTGACCATCTTCATTGATAAGGGTATCTGTCATCGGATTGAAACCCAAATTTCCGGCTATGGCAATGGCAGTCACCAATTCGGGTGATCCGACAAATGCCATGGTATTCGGATTGCCGTCCGCTCTTTTAGAAAAGTTTCTGTTGAATGAATGAACAATGGTGTTGCGTTCTTGCTTTTCTGCACCTTCTCTGTCCCACATACCGATACAAGGGCCACAGGCATTTGCAAAAACAGTGGCGCCAATTTTATTGAAGGTATCGATGAAACCATCTCTTTCGATGGTGTATCGCACTTGCTCTGAACCGGGTGTAATGGTGAATTTTGATTTGATTTTCAGCTTTTTATCGGTAACTTGTTTGGCCAAAGAGGCGGCTCTTGAGATGTCTTCATAGGAAGAGTTTGTACAGGATCCTATCAATCCGTATTCGACTTTCAATGGCCAATTGTTTTTCAAAGCTGCTTCTTTCATTTGGGAGATTGGCGTTGCCAAATCGGGCGTAAAAGGGCCGTTTAGATAAGGTTCCAATTCAGAAAGATTGATTTCTACGATTTGATCGAAGTATTTTTCGGGTTGTGCATACACTTCCGGATCTGCGGTCAAATAATCTTTTATTTTATTTGCGGCATCGGCCACGTCTGCTCTTTTGGTAGAGCGAAGATACCGATCCATCGATTCGTCGTATCCAAATGTCGATGTAGTTGCACCGATTTCAGCACCCATGTTACAAATGGTTCCTTTACCTGTACAAGAAATTGAGGTTGCTCCTTCGCCGAAATATTCAACAATAGCACCGGTTCCCCCTTTAACAGTTAGGATTCCGGCAACTTTCAGAATAATATCTTTGGGAGTTGCCCAACCGGATAGTTTTCCAGTAAGTTTTACGCCGATTAATTTAGGGAATTTAAGTTCCCAAGCCATGCCGGACATCACATCGACAGCATCGGCACCGCCAACGCCGATAGCGAGCATTCCCAAACCGCCTGCATTAACGGTGTGTGAATCTGTACCAATCATCATCCCGCCCGGAAATGCGTAGTTTTCTAAAACAACTTGGTGAATAATTCCCGCTCCCGGGCCCCAAAATCCGATGCCGTATTTTCTAGAAACAGACTCAAGGAAGTCAAACACTTCGTTGCTCGATTTTTTGGCTGTTTTCAAATCGGTGGCTGCATCTATTTTGGCTTGAATCAAGTGATCGCAATGCACGGTTGTCGGAACAGCAACTTTAGGTTTTCCGGCATGCATAAATTGCAACAAAGCCATCTGCGCGGTCGCATCTTGACAAGCGATACGATCTGGAGCGAAGTCCACGTAATCTTTCCCTCTTGTGTAGGCTTTTTCAGCCGGGTTGTCCCAAAGATGGGTGTACAATATTTTTTCAGAAAGCGTAAGCGGACGATCCACTAGTTTTCTTGCGTGGTCAACGCGTTCAGTCATGCGGGCATATACCCCTTTTATCATGTCTATGTCAAATGCCATGGAATGTGATTTTATGTTTATTATTATTATGGATTATGAAGTGCTAAAGTACAAAATAAATAAATTAGATAAAACAAGAAGCCGGCACCTTAGTTGTATTTTTAAAAGGATAATTACAGCATTTGTAAACTAATATCTATAAATTATAACAGTTGCTGAATAATTACAGACTCCGTGATGCCTTCTGCATCTGCCTTATAATTTTTGATGATGCGATGCCTCAATATTCCATCGGCTACCGCTTTTACATCTTCTATATCCGGAGAAAATTTACCTTTGATGGCTGCGTGGGTTTTTGCACCTAATATCAGGTTTTGTGAAGCCCTTGGTCCGGCGCCCCAATCGATGTATTTTTTAACTATTTCCGCGGCAAGTGGCTCGTTGGGTCGTGTTTTGCTTACCAAACCAACTGCGTAATTGATTACATTGTCTGCCACAGGAATTCTGCGAATCAAATGCTGGTATTCGAGAATTTCTTCAGATGTAAAAAGGGGTTGTATTGTTTGTGAAACATCGGCGGTCGTGTTTTTAACAACTTGTACTTCCTCTTCAAAACTTGGATATTTTAATTCGATGGCAAACATAAAGCGATCCAATTGTGCTTCCGGCAACGGATAGGTTCCTTCTTGCTCAATCGGGTTTTGGGTTGCCAACACAAAATAAGGTTTTCCTAATGGATAGGTGTGTCCTGCAACTGTCACAGCTCGTTCTTGCATGGCTTCGAGCAGTGCCGCTTGGGTTTTGGGCGGTGTTCGGTTGATTTCATCTGCCAAAATGATGTTGGCAAAAATGGGACCTTCGATGAATTTAAACTTGCGGTTTTCGTCCAGGATTTCGCTTCCCAATATATCAGACGGCATCAAATCGGGGGTGAATTGAATTCGTTTAAAATCCAATCCCAATGCTTCGGCCAAGGTGTGAACCATCAGTGTTTTAGCCAAACCCGGGACACCGATTAACAGGGCATGTCCACCGGAGAAAACAGCGTTTAAAAGCAAATTAATCACTTCATTTTGACCGACTATTTTCTTGGAAATCTCTTGAAGTAGTAACTCGTGTTTGGCTACTAATTTTTTGATCGCGGCAACGTCAGACATAGCTTATTTTTTTAACCAATTGGCTGCAAATTCGCAATCTTTATAGTCCATGCTTATGCTGATGTAATTGTCTTTTATTTTTTCTTCTGTCCATTTTCCAATGGCGTTTATTTGTTTTTCTCTAAGCGCCAATTCTTTGATTCGGCTGTAATCCTTTACAAAATCTGCCACGTGCTCGTCATACCGATTGGTGACCATGATCATTTTAAAACTTTTTCGTTCGGTACGCGGTTCTTCTTCCATAAATGGTGTTGAAACTTCGTCATTTTTAAGATTGACAACACGCTCATAAACTGTTGGGTCTAATCTTGTAATCTCAAGTCGAGTTTCCATATTTTGTGGATTGAACAACTTTCCACCGTTGGCTTTTGTTTCCTTTTCATCTGAATAAAGTCGTGCTGCGTCCGAGAAAGTTATTTCGTTTTTGATGATTTTGGCACGGATGGAGTCAATTTTAACCTTGGCTTCTTCTACATCCTTTTTGGATACTTCGGGAATCAAAAGTATGTGTCGCAATTCTCGATCCTGACCTCTGATTTTATCCAACTGTATGATGTGCCAACCAAATTCTGTTTCAAACGGTTCTGATATTTCTCCCTCTTGAAGTGAGAATGTGACATCTTTGAATTCTTTGGCAAAGCCGGTTTTTTTGTTTATCACATACAAGCCTCCTTTGGATCGAGAGCCCGGATCTTGAGAATACAAAATGGCTTTTGAAGCAAAGCTCGAACTGTTTTCTAGCACATCTCTGCGAATGGTATTCAACCTGTCAATGACTGCCTGTGTCTGTTTTTCATCAACTTTGGGTTTTATAACTATTTGCGAAATCTCTACTTCTGCACCAAAAACAGGTCGCTCGTCTTTTGGAATTTTGTTGTAAAATTGGCGGACTTCATCAGGCGTTACCTCAATTGGATCAATAATTTTATTTTGCATTTCCTGGGAAAGCTTTTGGCTTCTGTCTATTTCAAAAAGTTCTTGACGCAACTCTTCGATGGTGCTTTTTTGATAAAATTCAATCGCTTTTTTTTCGCTGCCTAATTGCTCTATGATGTTGGCCAATTGTTGCTCTACCATACCATTGATATCGACATCTTTCACGTCTATGCTGTCTTGGATGGCCTGATGGGCGTAGAGTTTATCTTCGAGTAGTTTGCCCAAAAGTTGACACCTGCTTATTTCCGCTGCAATGATGCCTTGATTTTTTAAATCTATCAATGTTTTGTCTATATCCGATTCAAGTATGACAAAACTACCGACAACTGCTGCAACTCCGTCAATTTTTGTTCTTCCGCTCTGCGATTTGTCAACTTTGGCATCGATTTTTACTTCTTCAATCACTTCATACTGCTGTGCGATTGAGATTTGCCCGACAAGCAAAACAATTAATAGTAAGAAGTTAATTTTTATTCTCATGGTTATAAATTTCAAATTGTTTGTTCTTGATTGCGTCTTTTGTAATATCTGTTTCTAATTTTTTATTGAGCTCCGATATGCGTTTGTTCAGAACAATCTGTCTGATGGTTTCTCTGATGTAACGCAAGGGTGCAACCTCATTTCGAATGCGTTTATCTTTAACAAAAATCAAATATACACTTAAAGAATCTTCAAGCTGTGAAAATTGTGATTTTTTTAGAACTTCATCTTTATTTTCAATCGTGACCGGCGTTATCACATTGATGACATCAACTGCTTTTACCCAAATTGAATCATTAAAATTGTATTTGAAAAACTGAATAGACAGCGAATCCAATAGTTTGGAATCCTTGTGATTATATCTTTTGAAATTTTCAGTCAAAGACTTGAGTGCGGAGTGACTTTTGGGTAATTGCGCGAATCGAATTTGAAGAATATCTTCATTCAATCGGAAATTATTGATGTTTTGCTGATAGAATGAATCCAAAGTTTTTTCTGATATAACCGTATCCAAAGATTGACTGATGATGGCATCCTTATAGGCCCTGGTGTATAAATCTTGGCGGTATTGATTGATGAGATTTTCTAACTCTTGTTGCTTATCCGCACTTAAATTGATCATGGCGCGGTCTATCAATAACTTTTCGGTTGCCCAACGATTGATATAGGTTTGGGCGAGCAGCATACTGTCTTCTGCTTTGGTGTCTATTGGAATCAAATTTTTTAAATAGGATGCCGGCAAATAATCATCATTGACTCTGGCAATAGCATCTATCGGTTGCTCTTTTTTAAAGTATTGGCAACCCGTAGTCAAAATTAATGTCAGAATAAGTATGTATGCCTTTTTCAATTTTATTTTATTATTGCTTCTATGGTTTGAATGGCTTTGGGATTTATTTCAATCTCATACTTCACAAAAAGTTCCTTTAGCCATTTTTTTTCTACAAATTCTTGATAATCATTGAACAACTTTGAATCTGAAGAATTGAATTTTAAATTCTTAGCAGGCAGTTCAACCCATTTTATCAGGGCATATTTCGAACCTTCGACAGGAATGATTTCGCCTTCACTAAACTTTGATGAGATTTGACCGGCGCGCTCAACCCTATTTTTTAATTCATCCTCCGAAACGGTTGCAAAATTAACCTTTTTAAACAACTTTTTAGATTCTTCGAGATCAGATAAGCCTGATATCTTTGAATTTTGATAATATTTTAACACTTTTTTCAACGTACTGGTTTTATTATTTTCAGCAACCAAATATCCGTTTACGCTTTGAGGTAAATATTTTGATTGGTTTTTCTCATAAAAATGTTGCAAGCCGATCGTGTCTTTTTGTGATTTTTTCCAAACTTCATTTTCCATGATGTTGTAAACCAACAAGCCATCGTGGTATTTCTGAACAATACCCCTAAATTCGGCATTGTATTGTTCCAAATGAACTTCGTGATATTGCTCAAGTTGATTCTTAAAATAATTGCTAAATAATTTTGAGAAAACTATATTGTTGGTGGTTTTCAGATACGCAAAAAAATCTTTTGCATAATAATTTTTGTCTTCAATTTGAAAAACTATTTTTTCTTGCAATGCCGCTTCGGGTTGTCCATTCTCATTCAACAATTGATTTGTTGCGAGTTGGACAGCTGTTTTGTTTTTTTCGTAAACTTTGGTTTTATACGTTGATTTGAGCCAATCCAAACGAGCATTTTCAATCAATTCAGAGCGTTCGTCCCGTCTGACGCTCAGCTCCAACACGGGTTTTTGTTCCTCAAAAGAAGCGATGGGTTCTCGGTGAATCAATTGTACAATATGCCAGCCAAATTGTGTCTGAAAAGGTTTTGAAAACGCCTCCTCTTTCAACGCAAAAGCTTCTTCTTCAAACACTTTTGTCTGCAATGTCCCAACACCAAAAGGTCTTAAAACACCTCCGGTTGACGCAGTTGATTTATCTTCGGAATACTTTTTGACCAAAGTATCAAACACTGCCCCTTCTTGAAGTTCACTGTATATTTTTTGAATCAATTCAGATTTTACCTGATCAATCGAATCGTTTTCTGCAGGCACCAACTGTAGGTGCTTGACTGTCACTTTCCCGTTGGCAGGTCGTCGGTCGGTCACTTGAAGCAAATGAAATCCGTATCGCGTGCGGAAGGGTTTTGAAACACCGCCAACCTCCGTTTTATAAGCTGTCGTTTCAAAAGGATAAACCATTTGAAAAACCGTAAAAAAGCCCAAATCTATTTGATTTTCTGCAATTTTAGGCTCGCTGTACGCCATTGCTATTTGGTCAAAATCAGCTCCTTTTTGAAGTTTTGCATAAGCTTCCATCAATCGATTGTATGCCTTTAACGTATCTTGCGGACTCGCATCTCGGGGAAGCGCAATCAAAATATTTTTCGCGCGTATTTCTTCTAACGAATGGTCGTAAGCTTCTTTTACTAAACGCTCTTCCATTTCCGGGTTTTTAGTAAAAGACGAAATTAGCTGTTTTCGGTAGCCTTCATATTCGTTTTTAAATGTCGGCAAAGTGTCATATCTCAAGGTGGTCGCTTCCCGAATTTTCAGTTTATAATTGATAAACAAATCTAAATATTCCTGCGCGGTATAGGATTGCCCTTCTTCAGTGTTGTTCAGAAACAAACTTTTAAACTCATCCAACAAAACCGGCTCTCCTTTGATGGAAAATAAAGCATCGTTTTGTTGTGCATTTGCTTGGATGACAATAGAAATCAATAAAAATATTTGAAAAACTTTTTTCATGGTTTTGATAAAAATTACAACGTACAAACGAGAAAATGATTGGGTTATTTTAAACTTAATAATTTAACAAAATCGGTAAAATATTTGCAAATTTACCTGAAAACTCAATTTTATTTACAAACTGTTCAATTTTATTTTTAAATTAGCAACGTTATTTAATTTTTGTTTAATTTTAAAAAAAAGTATTATGAAAAAAATCTACCTTTTAATTTTCTTTATTGCATTGCTCTCAACTTCCTATTCACAGGAAGTTATCACGATTACTTATGATGGCACGGTTGCTAATAATCAAGTATTTACCTCAACTTCAACAGTTAATCAGGATATCACCATCCGATTTATTGATACTGACCAAGTAAATGATTTTTACACAGGTCCGGGTGGGAATGCAAGTTTCGCAGATGGCACATCACAAACGGTTATATTTTTATTCGCAGGCGTAAACGATGGCGTAAATCGTTTCCAATTTATTCATGGGACTTTCCCAGATATAAATTCATTGGGGCAAGCCACAAGAGTTGGTGTAGCACCAAACACTTATGAATTTACTTTTAATCCGCGCGCATATTTCGATCAGATTCCTGATGGACAATTAGTTACTGAAATAAATTTTCTGTTTCAAAATCAATTTGGTGGTGGTGGAAACAACCAGACGGTCGATATGCATATTGACTTAGTAGATGCAAATGCACTTCCTTCACTGTCAGCAAATGATTTTATAGATGCCGGCATACAAGCCAAATTTGTAGGTGGAGATTTGGTTGTAAAAGGGTTGAACGAGGAGGCTACCATTTCCGGCTACGATATGCTCGGGCGAAAATTATTTAGTTTCAAAAGAAGTATCAATCAAAATTTTCAAGAAAATTTACCTTTGCCTAAAAACCAAATTGGTGTTGTTCGGATAGAGAGCAACTCTTTCCAAAAAACACTCAAAGTGGTTCCGCAATAAACAGGATGTCAACAGAAAAAATAAAACTTATCTGGGATTTTCGAGGTGAAGATGCGGCCAAAATTGCCGAGCATCATGCCACACATCTCGAAGAATTTGCAAAAAAAGAAAATTTAAGTATTCAAATAGCCGGAAGCAAATCAATTGATTCGCTTTCGGCTTTGGCTTTTGTAGTGGTCACCAGAGCGGAAATGCCACGAGTGCGTGATTTACTCAAACCACATCGCGGAGAACTATTTCAGGAAAATTAAATTATCTCCAAAAAAAAATACTTCCGTCAAAAACTGAGAGAAGCATTTTTTGTAGATAAGAATCAAATCCGATTAAGCTACTTCAGATACTTTTTCAACTGTTTGCAGATATCGTTCGGCATCTAATGCCGCCATACATCC
>PHDQ01000070.1 GCA_002841025.1 Bacteroidetes bacterium HGW-Bacteroidetes-13
GCCTGTCTGCCACAGGCAGGTATCGAGAAGCTTGAAATTGTAGCGTTCTCGATACGTTTTATTAAAAAAGCGGTCGCATTTTTCAATAAAACACTCGAACAGACAAAATTTGTGTCGATTTTTCATTAAACTGAATAGTTACATCTTTTTTTCAAAAACAAAATCGTCCATAAAAAAATCATTACCGATGGGGATTTTTTCTTCCGCAACGACTTCAAAGCCCATTTTTTCATAAAAACGAGTGGCAATGTTGTATTTATTCACATTCAAAATCAAGGCAGAATTGTTGTGGAGCAGCGCCTGCTCGGCTGCGAAATTGATAAATTTAGCACCCAAACCCAAGCCTTGTTTGTCCGGCAAAACGTACAATTTGTGAATCTTGGTTTTCTTTGAACTTTGATAGTCCGTTTCGATGGACAAAAATCCGATGGCTGTTTTTTCTTCTTTGAGCAAAAAAAATCGGTGTCCGAATTTGCTCAGCTGCTTGGCAAGAGAATCTTCGGAATACATCATATCGAGCATATAGGCAATCTGCTCGGGTGACAAAATATCTTTGAAAGTTGGAGGCCAAATTCGATAGGCCAATTCCTGTATGGTTTTGATGTCACATTCGGCCGCTTGAATTATTTGAAAAGAATTTGTTTTTTGCATGGGATAAGTTGACAAAATAGCACAAACAATATTACAAAAAAAGTAGATTAAACCAACTCGTTTCTTTGTAAACGTCAAATTGTGAAATGCTTTTGAGGTTGTCAAAATTTATAAAAAATGCAATAACTTTGCCGCATCAGTCCGGTAATTGTCATTTTTCGTTTTACCGTGAATTTAATAATTAATTACAGCCTAATTTTGAAAAAAATATTTAAAGTTTCATTCGCTTGTTTTTTGGCTATTCTTATTTCGCAAAATGCTTTTGCACAGACTGATAGCTTAAAGAAAAGCGACTCAATAAATGCGACTATTTTAAAAGATTACAACAATCGCTTAATCCTAATCGAGCGACAGCGAAAAATTGATTCTATCAAAAAAGCTGAATTAGAAATCCAGTTGCAATCCTTAAAAACTACTGATAATTTAAAAAAAGAAGAACTTCAAAAACAGCTGCAAGAATTAGGCAATCAAGAAGCAAAACGTATCGCCGCTAAAAAAAATCAAATAAATTCTTTGAGAAAATCGGCCAAATCATTCCCTGTAAAAGGTTTCTTGAGCGATACGCTGTTTTTTATTTACAGCCGATTGGGAAGCTTTTCAGCTTATGAAAGAGCCGAAGCTATATCAAACAGAATCGAAAAGTTAGCCGATAACTATAATTTCGTCCTTGATTCTCTAAAAATAAGTGAAGCCGAAACAACGTTTGACATAGTTTATGGTGAAAAAATCATCATGAGTATTTCAGAAAGTGATGCGATTTGGAACAATTTATCCAAATCCGAATTGGCAGAAGAATACCATAAAATCTTAGGAAATGCAGTTTTAAAATACAAATCTGAAACCAGTTTTAAAACGCTGGCTAAATCAATTGGGTTGGCATTATTGGTTGTGATTATTTTTGGATTTATAATTTTTTATTTAAACAAGTTATTCAAATGGACGCAAAGTAAAATTGAATTTCAAGAAAACAAACGCATCAAGGGCATAACCATAAAAAACTATACCTTGTTTGATGCCAAACGTCAAGTAAACGCCTTTCTTTCAGTCAATTCAATCCTTAAATGGTTTTTGATATTACTATCGACCTACATTGCTTTACCCATATTATTCGGTATTTTCCCGTGGACAAAAAACTTCGCGGAAACCCTTTTCGGGTATATTTTAAATCCACTAAAGAAAATTGCCGGTGGATTGTGGAATTATCTACCAAATTTAATAACCATACTTGTCATAGTTGTTGTTTTCAGTTATGTTTTAAAAGGAATAAATTTTTTAAAATCTGAAATTGAAAAAGGAAATTTGACAATTCCCGGTTTTTATCCTGATTGGGCAAACCCAACCTATCAAATTGTTCGAGTGATTGTGTTTGCATTCATGATTGTGGTAATTTTCCCCTATTTACCGGGGAGCGATTCTCCTGTTTTTCAAGGCGTTTCCGTTTTTTTGGGATTCCTTTTCACCTTTGGCTCGGCCGGATCGCTTTCAAATGTAATAGCCGGCTTGGTTTTGACCTATATGCGGCTTTTCAAAATTGGTGATCGTGTAAAAATCGGTGAAGTTGTGGGTGACGTTATTGAAAAATCGCTTTTGGTAACGAGGATACGAACCACTAAAAATGAAATTATTTCTATCCCGAATTCTACCGTAATGAGCAGTCATACCATCAACTACAGTAGTGATACGGTTGACAAAGGATTAATCCTCCACACCACAGTGACCATCGGTTATGACGTTCCTTGGAAAAACATACACCAGGCTTTGTTAAATGCAGCCGATAGAACCGAATTATTACAGAAAGAGCCCAATCCGTTTATCCTTCAAACGAGTTTAGATGATTTTTATGTGTCATATCAACTCAACGCATATACCAAAGAGGCAAACAAACAGGCTACTATTTACTCGCAGCTTCACGCCAACATACAAGATTGTTGCAATGAAGCGGGAATAGAAATCCTTTCACCGCATTACCGTGCTGCACGAGATGGTAACACGACTACCATCCCGCAAAATTATTTACCAACAGACTACAAGGCTCCTAACTTTAACGTGAATGTAAATAAATCTTAAAGAATCAGTTGCTTATTTTTAAAAAATTTGTGCAACCAAAATAAAAAAATGAAAAAGAAATTAGATTACACCCTGTTTTCAATAGATGATTTTGAACTTAAATTAAGCTCCATTATTTTCCTGCTGATTTTCTTAATCATCATTTTCATTTTACTTAAAATCATCAAAAAGAGTATTTATAGAGTCCGGAGTTTTGATGTTGCAAAGAAATATTCCATTTATAGTTTGATTAAATATTTTGTGTTGGTTTTATCCCTTGTCATTTCATTACAAATTTTAGGTTTTAACTTGTCAGTACTGATTGCCGGATCAGCTGCTTTGTTAGTTGGATTGGGTTTGGGAATTCAAAATTTATTTAGCGATTATGTTTCCGGTATTATCATTCTTTTTGATTCAACGGTAAAAGTCGGCGATATCATTGAGATAAACGGTCTTGTCTGTAAAGTAGAAGAAATTCATTTGCGAACAACCACCGTACTCACAAGAGACGACAAATACATTATATTACCCAACTCAGATCTCACAAGAAACCATCTTATCAATTGGACACATAGCGAAATTTCATCAAGATTTGAAGTGAAAGTAGGTGTTGACTATTCCGCAGATGTAAAATTAGTAATGAATATTCTGAGCGAAGCCGCAATGGAACAACCGGGAATTTTGAAAAACCCAAAACCTTTTTCTCGATTTACCGATTACGGAGAATCTTCCATTGATTTTTCAATTATTTTTTGGTCTGAAGATGTTTTTAGGGTAGAAAACATCAAAAGTGAACTGCGCGTAAAAATTTTTGAAAAACTAAAAGAAAACAACATCACAATCCCGTTTCCGCAAAGAGTCATCCACACCAAACAAACTTAAAATGGAAAATCAAATTCAAGAAATCCTTTTCAATCCGGTGGTTGGAAAAATTGCGACGATATTTATTGGTTTAATTATCATTTGGATTGTCATCAAATCGATACAAAAAAACTTTTTTTCTAAAATTCAAGATAATGACAACCGTTATAGGGCAAAAAAAATAAGTAGCTTCATTGGTTATTTATTAACTTTCGTTTTACTAACCGTCGTTTTTAGCGATAAACTAGGTGGTTTGACAGTTGCTTTGGGTGTCGCTGGAGCCGGGATAGCATTTGCATTACAAGAAGTTATCGCGAGTTTTGCCGGTTGGATAGCCATCGTGTTTGGTAGTTTTTATAAAAGCGGTGATCGTGTACAATTGGGAGGCATCAAGGGAGATGTAATGGATATTGGTGTTTTACGAACAACCATCATGGAAACCGGTCAATGGGTTGACGGTGACTTGTACAATGGAAGGATTGTGTTAATTGCGAATAGCTTTGTCTTTAAGGAGCCTGTTTTTAACTATTCAGGAGACTTTCCTTTTTTGTGGGATGAAATAAAAATCCCGATTCAATATGGTAGTAATTATGACAAGACGACCGAAATTTTGCTTGAAGTTGGAAATGCCATTGCAGGGGAATTGACAAATACTTCAAAGAAAAAATGGGAAGAACTACAAAATAAATTCAGGTTAGAAGATGCACAAACCGAGCCCATGGTTTCGCTTGTTGCCAACGATAATTGGGTCGAATTTACGTTGCGGTATGTTGTGAGTTACAAAAAACGAAGGGCCACTAAAACGGCGTTATTCACAAAGTTGCTAAAAGCCATAGAAGCTACCAATGGTGAAATTAAATTTGCTTCTGCTACCTTCCATTTGGTAGAAACCCCCGAATTTAACGTCAATATAAAAAGTAAGTAATTAAACGCCTATCAAGTCAATAGCTCCTGTTTTTAAAATGCTAAAACCCTACACCAAAGAATTCAATTACAACCTGCAACTTGCCTATCCGGTAATGATTGGTCAATTGGGGCACGTGTTGGTCGGTTTTGCTGACAACCTGATGGTGGGTCAGTTGGGTCCGGCTCCATTGGCAGCGGTTTCATTGGGGAATAGTTTTATTTTTATCGCACTTTCTTTGGGCATTGGCTTTTCCTACGCCATCACACCTTTGATAGCCGAATCGGACGGTAGCAACGACCTCGACTCAGGACGAAAATACATGCGCCACGGAATTCTTTTGTGCGCACTCAACGGATTATTGATGTGGGCACTTTTGGTGTTGGCAAAACCGTTGCTCGGCATGCTTCACCAACCGGAAGAAGTCGTTACTTTAGCAATTCCCTATTTGGAAATTGTCGCTTTCTCCATGTTTCCACTGATGATTTTTCAGGGATTGAAACAGTTTTCTGACGGACTTTCACTGACCAAATTCGCCATGATTGCAACATTGGTAGCCAACGTCATCAATGTGTTTTTCAATTATCTGTTGATCTACGGGAAATGGGGATTTCCACGCCTCGAAGTGGAAGGTGCCGCATGGGGAACCGCCATTTCTCGTATTTTTATGTTGCTTTTGATGTTTGGTTTGTTGCTCAAACATCCCAAAATGCAACGCTATTTTGAAAATTTCAAAGAAATAAAACTCCGCAAAGAAATATTTTTAAGAATTTCCCGCCTGGCCATTCCGACAGCACTTCAGATGTTTTTTGAAGTGGCTATTTTTTCGGCGACCATCCTGTTGGCAGGTACTTTGGGTACGCTTTCACAGGCAGCCAACCAGATTGCGCTTAACCTTGCTTCAATGACGTTTATGATAGCCGTCGGACTGGGCGTGACGGCGACCATTCGCGTAGGCAATCAAAAAGGAAAATCGGATTTTGTGACATTGCGACGTGTCGGACATTCTGTGTTTCTGTTGGTTTTGTTGATAGAAGTCGTTTTTGCGCTCTTCTTTTTTGCTTTTAGAAATTTGTTGCCCGAAATTTACCTCGATTTGGACAATCAACTCCAATTGACAGACAACATGCACGTAATACAAGAAGCCTCTATGTTGATCATCATCGCGGGATTATTCCAACTTTCTGACGGATTGCAAGTGGTGGTTCTGGGAGCACTTCGCGGATTGCAAGACGTGAAAATCCCGACCTACATCACTTTTATTGCTTATTGGCTAATCGGTTTCCCCATTTCCTATTTCCTTGGAAAGGAAGACGTAATGGGAAGTATGGGCATTTGGATTGGTTTATTTTCAGGACTTTCCGCCGCCGCCGGCATGTTGTATCTCCGTTTTAATTATTTAACAAAAAAATTGATCAGGCTGTCATTTGTTTCTTAAATTTATAAAAAATAAAACCATGCTCATTCCAAAATTTCTCTCAGGCGACAACACCGATTTTCCGGAAGATATCTTTATCATCCACACCGAATATCCGATTTTTATTGTCAATTTAGCCAATGACGACATCGAGATTCTCGAAGAAGTCGAAGATGCCGACACCCCCGAATTCAGAGAAGAATTGGAAAATTTGGTGGTAGCGGCCAACGCGTTTTACGACCGTGAAATCAGCCGATACATCGAGTAATGTTTGAAACTATCCGACAGGCCGACGAACAACTGTTTTTGTTTCTGAACAAACTCGGAAGCGAATCGCAGGACGGTTTTTGGCTGCTTATAACCAACAAATGGAGTGCCATTCCCATCTACGCACTGTTGGCTTACCTGATTTTTAAATCTTTTAAATTAAAAGGGCTGATCTATTTTTTGATACTCGCCTCGCTGATGATTTTGGTTACCGACCAAACTTCCAATCTGTTTAAATACAGTGTCGAACGTCTGCGACCGTGCCATTCGCCTTGGTTAGACGGTTTGTATCGCATGGTTGCAGACCGCTGTGGCGGACAATATGGCTTTTTCTCAGCCCATGCTGCCAACACCGCGGCGCTGGCTGTTTTGGTCGGAAAATCACTTGCAAAATCGTATAAATTTGCCTTCCCACTGATGTTGATTTGGACGTTGTTGGTTGCCTACAGCCGAATCTATGTAGGTGTACATTTTCCCGGCGATGTGCTTTTCGGCATGTTCATAGGTGGCTTTTACGGTTTTTTGTTTTTAAATACTTGGAATTACATACGCAGAAAAATTCAGGCGTAAAATTGATACGTGTTAACATAAACCTCAATTGTATTCATTTGATTAAATTTGCACAAATTAAAATTGATGTCACTATTGAATGCAGAAATATTGGAACGTGCCAACGAATGGCTTTCCGAACCCTTTGATCAAGCTACACAAGACGAGGTTATGCGAATGGTTACAGATGATACCGTCAGTCTCGCAGAATCATTTTATAAAAATCTCGAATTCGGCACGGGCGGTATGCGAGGTGTCATGGGCGTTGGTTCAAACAAAATCAACCGCTATACTTTGGGAAAAAATACCCAAGGCATTGCCAATTATATGCGGCAGTCCTTTGAAGGACGAAAACTTAAAGTTGCCATCGCCTACGATTGTCGCTACAACAGCAATACGCTCGCCAAAGTGGTCGCCGATGTGTTTTCTGCAAATGACATCGAAGTCTATCTATTTTCAGACATGCGTCCCACGCCCGAATTGTCTTTTGCTTTAAAATACTTGAATTGTCAATGTGGCATTGTACTCACGGCTTCACACAATCCGCCGGAATACAACGGTTATAAAGTTTATTGGGAAGACGGTGGGCAGTTGGTACCTCCGCAAGATGAAGAAATCATCGCGGAAATTGATTCGTTGAATTACGATGCCATTCGCTTTGATGCCAATGAAAACTTAATTCATTTGATAGACAAAGAAATCGATGAAGCTTTCATTCAATCGACGATTGAAAATGCGGGTTTTGACACCTCAAAATCTGCCAAAGAAAATCTTAAAATCGTTTATACTTCCCTGCACGGCACTTCCATCAAATTGATACCGGAAACATTGAGTCGCGCCGGATATGCACAAGTTTCCATCGTTCCTGAACAAGCTGAACCCAACGGTGATTTTCCAACTGTAAAATCACCCAATCCGGAAGAGCCCGAAGCACTCACCATGGCATTGGCACTGGCCGAAAAAGTGGGTGGAGATTTGGTCATCGGAACCGATCCGGATTCAGACAGACTCGGTGTTGCCGTTCGCGACGCACATGGAAAAATGATTTTACTCAACGGCAACCAGACCATGGTGTTGATGACACATTTTTTGCTAGAGCAATGGAAAAAAGAAGGCAAGATAAACGGAAAAGAATTCATCGGATCCACGATTGTTTCGACCCCAATGATGCTCGAATTGGCTTCCGATTTTGAGGTGGAATGCAAAGTCGGTTTGACCGGTTTTAAATGGATTGCCAAGATGATAAAAGACTTCCCCGAGTTGAAATTTATCGGCGGCGGCGAGGAGAGTTTTGGTTTTATGGTCGGCGATGCCGTTCGCGACAAAGATGCAGTCAGTGCAACCTTGCTCATTTGCGAAATCGCCGCACAAGCAAAATCTATCGGTAGTTCGCTTTTTGATGAATTGCTGAAGTTGTATGTGAAATATGGATTTTACAAAGAAAAATTGATTTCCATCACCAAAAAAGGAATTGACGGTGCGCGCGAAATCAAGCAGATGATGATTGATTTACGAGAAAATCCTTTGAAAGGAATAAACGGTCAACGAGTGGTTTGCATCGAAGATTATCAAAACGCAACCGCGCGCAATTTGATTTCGGATGAAGTCGAAGAATTGAATATTCCCCAATCGGATGTGTTGATTTATTATTTGGAAGACGGCAGTAAAATTTGTGCAAGACCGAGTGGTACGGAGCCAAAAATCAAGTTTTATTTCAGTGTGAATGCCCCACTTGATAAAGTCGAAAATTATCAAACAGTAGAAATTGCGCTTGATAAAAAAGTCAATAATATTATCAAAGAAATGCAACTGAATTAATATTTTCTGATGACAAGCAACCCTAACATTAATGAAGATTCGCCACTCTTACATTCGATAATCGGGTTAATTGACTCGGCTCGTTATCGTGTTGCAACGACTGTCAACCAAGAGTTAACTCTACTTTATTGGCATATTGGAAAAGCTATCAATGAAGAACTTTTACAAAACAGCCGTGCAGATTATGGGAAAAAAATTATTGAAAAATTAAGCATTAGACTCCGTCATCTTTATGGAAGTGGATTTAACAAAAGGAATTTACATAGTTTCACAAAGCTTAATATTATTTATCCGGAAGTTGAAATAGTGCACACGCTGTGTGCAAAATTAAGTTGGTCACACATTAGAACCTTAATATATATTGAAACCGAAATTAAGCGAGAATTTTACATTCAACTGTGTATTCACGAAAAGTGGAGTGTCCGAGTACTACAGGAACGTATTGACAGCATGCTGTTTGAACGAACAGCTATCAGTAAAAAGCCCGAACAAACTATCATGAACGAGTTGAAGACATTGGAATTGGAAAGTAGGATTAGTGCAGACTTAACCTTTAGAGACCCTTACTTCTTAGACTTTTTAGGATTGCACGATAGTTATTCAGAAAAAGATCTCGAAAGTTCCATTTTGGCTCAGCTTCAATATTTTATCACAGAAATGGGCAGTGAATTTGCCTTCTTGGCACGGCAAAAAAGAATAATCATAGACAATGAAGATTTTTACATTGATTTGCTATTTTATCACAGAGGTCTAAGAAGATTAATAGCGATTGATTTAAAGTTGGGTAAATTTAAAGCCGCTTACAAAGGGCAAATGGAATTATATCTTCGATGGTTGGAACATAACGAACAAAAAGAAGGTGAAGACAAACCTATCGGACTTATACTTTGCAGTGAAAAATCATCTCAACAGATTAATTACTTGATGCTTGATTCTGACGAACAAATCAAAGTTGCATCTTATCTAACGCAACTACCAAATAAAATTATTTTATTGGAAAAATTAGAAAAAGCCATATCAATAGCCGAAAACAAAACAAACAACTAAATGACCTATTTCAGAAAAATTTTCCGATTTGCTGCGCCCTACAAGAAATTTGCCTATCTGAATATCTTCTTTAACATCCTGTACGCACTTTTCGGCACCCTTTCTTTCATCTCGTTGATTCCGATGCTTACCGTACTTTTCGGGGAGGCTGAGCGTGTCACAACTATGCCGGTTTACACCGATTTGGCGCATGCGCAAAAGTATTTGGAAAATTATCTGAATTATTTTATAACCACTTCACAGGCAGATCACGGCCCGCAATACACCTTGTCGATTATGGTGGTGGTAATTATCACCCTGTTTTTGTTGAAAAATTTCAGCAATTACCTTGCGATGTATTTTATCACCTTTCTGCGGAATGGCATTTTGAGAGACATCCGCAACGCGATGTACAAAAAAGTAGTCGAATTGCCCCTCGCCTTTTTCTCCGAAAAGCGCAAAGGTGATGTGATGGCACGCATGTCCTCGGATGTTCTGGAAATCCAACATTCTTTTTTATCGATTTTAGAACTCATTGTTCGGGAGCCTTTGACCATCCTGTTTACCATCATCGCCATGTTTGCACTGAGCGTCAAACTCACTCTTTTTGTATTTATTTTTATTCCTGTTTCGGGATTTATCATTTCATACATCGGTAAATCGCTGAAACGAAAATCAGACAAAGCGCAACAAGAACAAGGCTTTTTCTTGTCGATTATCGAAGAAACGCTTTCGGGGCTTAAAGTCATCAAAGGTTTTAATGCAGAACCTTATTTCAATCAAAAATTTCAGGAATCTACCCGACGGTTTTTTAGAATATCCAACAAGATTTTGAACAAACAAAACCTATCGGCACCGGCAAGCGAATTTTTGGGTATCGTGGTAATCGCCATCTTGCTGTGGTATGGTGGGAAAATGGTGTTGATAGATCACACATTTACCGG
>PHDQ01000071.1 GCA_002841025.1 Bacteroidetes bacterium HGW-Bacteroidetes-13
TAAACAAGGCTTTACAGTTAGTTACACACCCTATC
The DNA here is from genome assembly GCA_002841025.1 of Bacteroidetes bacterium HGW-Bacteroidetes-13. GTDB lineage: Bacteria > Bacteroidota > Bacteroidia > Flavobacteriales > Flavobacteriaceae > UM-FILTER-40-17. Next base: position 36 of record PHDQ01000071.1, read on the forward strand.
TCAGTGATTTGGTCAACGATATTTTTCTGGGAAGTGCATCCTATTTTAATCGGATAAACGAACGTAGCGCAGTAGGTTTCGGCGTGCGATATTTCAGTTTAGGAGATATAGAACTGGTGCAAGATCAGTTTTCAAACGCCTTGATAGAACGCCCCAACGAATTGGCTCTTGATGCGTCTTATTCGCTCCGACTCAGCGACCGATTTGCAATGGGTGTCGCTTTGCGCTATTTGCGTTCAGATTTAAGAATTTCCGCCATCGATCCGACTTCAGACTCAGCGAATTCATTTGCAGTCGATATTTCGGGCTACTATCAATCCGAAGAAATTTTTTACAACAATTTCAATGGTCGTTGGAGAGGTGGGTTTAACATCTCAAACATCGGTCCCAAAATAGATTTCGGTGACAACACAAGAGAAGATTTTTTGCCGACAAACATGAAATTAGGCGCAGGTTTTGACTTTATTTTTGACTATGACAACAAATTGAGTGTCGGTGTCGAAATCAATAAGTTGCTCGTGCCAACACCGCCCATTCGTGAGCGTCAAGACACCAACGAAGATGGAGTTATTGACAACAATGACGACATCGTCATCGTGGACGGACAGGACGATAATGTGAATTTTACCAAAGGAATTTTTCAATCTTTCGGTGACGCTCCAGGTGGCTTGAGCGAAGAATTGAAAGAAGTAAATTGGTCTTTGTCAGCCGAATATATTTACAGAGAATCTTTTGCCTTCCGCGCCGGATATTTTAATGAATCAGACGAGAAAGGTGCCAGACAGTTTATGACCTTGGGTGCAGGGTTTAAATACAATGTAGTCAATATCGACTTTTCCTATTTATTGTCAACTTCTCAAGTAAGAAATCCGCTCGAAAACACGCTTAGATTTTCTTTGACATTCAACATCGGAGATAAATTTTATGAAGAATATTAAGCGCAATCAAAAAGCATGAAAAAGTTAAAAATCAGTACCGATTTTGATGTTTACCAATCTCTCAACGATTTGCCGAGCGATGAATTTGAACTCATGCAACAAGCCATTGAAGCCAGAAAACAAGCCTATGCGCCTTACTCGAAATTTTCAGTAGGTGCCGCAATTTTGTTAGCCAACGGCGAAGTAATCACAGGTAGCAACCAAGAAAATGCAGCCTATCCGTCCGGACTTTGCGCCGAAAGGGTGGCCATTTTTTACGCCGGTGCGAAATATCCGGATGTGCAAATTTTAAAAATCGCAATTTCTGCAACGGCAACCCAAGAAAGAACTGTTTTGCCAATTCCGCCATGTGGTGCTTGTCGCCAATCCATCATGGAATACGAATTCAAACAGAAGTTTCCCATCGAAATTATATTCATGGGCGCAACCGGTAATGTTGCAAAATCCGCATCCATGGCCAATCTTTTGCCGTTGGGATTTGACAATTCGTATCTATTGTCCGATATTTAACAAAAAATTCGATTTATAGAAGCCAAAGTTTTTTGCGAATATGCTACTTTTGTGGCTTGATAATTTTTTACAGTTAATTTTATTTAATTAGGAATCATTCATGAAAAAAATAACCAAAGAAGTTTACCTCAAATGGTATGAAGATATGCAGTTTTGGCGGAAGTTTGAAGACAAATTGGCTGCCGTATATATCCAACAAAAAGTAAGAGGGTTTCTCCACCTTTACAATGGACAAGAGGCAGTATTGGCAGGATCGCTTCACGCCATGGATCTCACCAAAGACAAAATGATAACAGCATACAGAAACCACGTGCAACCCATCGGTCTGGGCGTTGACCCGCGTAGAGTGATGGCCGAATTGTATGGAAAAGTGACCGGAACCTCACACGGCATGGGCGGTTCGATGCACATTTTTTCTAAAGAACACCGGTTTTATGGCGGACACGGCATCGTTGGGGGACAAATTCCTTTGGGAGCTGGTTTGGCATTTGCCGATAAATTTTTTGACAGAGAAGCAGTGACCCTAACCTATTTGGGTGATGGTGCCGCACGTCAAGGTTCACTTCACGAAACCATGAACCTGGCCATGTTGTGGAAATTACCTGTTGTCATCATCGTTGAAAACAACGGTTATGCCATGGGAACCTCCGTCAGCAGAACAGCCAATCACACGGACGTTTGGAAACTCGGTTTGGGCTACGAAATGCCTTGCGGCCCGGTAGACGGTATGAATCCTGTCAAAGTGGCCGAAGCATTGAGCGAAGCCATCGACAGAGCGCGAAAAGGTGACGGTCCCACTTTCTTGGAAATGAAAACGTATCGATACAGAGGTCACTCCATGTCGGATGCACAACACTACCGCACCAAAGAAGAAGTAGAAGAATACAAAAAAATTGACCCGATTACGCAAGTTTTGGATGTCATCAAGAAAAATAACTATGCCACAGAAGAGGAAATTCTTGCCATTGACAAAAGAGTAAAAGATTTGGTAAACGAATGTGAAAAATTTGCCGAAGAATCTGCTTATCCCGAAATCAGTCAATTGTATGACGTGGTTTACGAACAAAAAGATTATCCATTCTTATCACATAAACCCGAATAACCATGGCAGAAATAATCAATATGCCACGCTTGAGCGATACCATGGAAGAAGGTGTTGTTGCAAAATGGCTTAAAAAAGTTGGCGATACCGTCAAAGAAGGCGATATTTTAGCTGAAATCGAAACGGACAAAGCTACCATGGAATTTGAAAGTTTTCATGCAGGTGTGCTGTTGCACATCGGTTTAGAAGAAGGCAAAACAGCTCCAGTCGATTCTCTTTTGGCCATCATCGGTGAAAAAGGGGAAGACATATCCTCCTTGTTAAAAAAGGATACGGCTCCCGTCAAAACTGAGGCTGCCAAACCCGCAGAAACCAAACCGGAAACTAAACCTTTAGCCAAAGAGTCTGTGACCATACCGGACAATGTTAAAGTCGTGACCATGCCGCGATTGAGCGACACCATGACAGACGGAACCGTTGCGAGTTGGTTAAAAAATGTTGGCGATACCGTCAAAGAAGGCGATATTTTAGCCGAAATTGAAACAGACAAAGCCACCATGGAATTTGAATCTTTCAATGCGGGAACTTTGCTTTATGTTGGAATCAAGAAAGGAGAAACCGCACCGGTTGACAGTTTGCTTGCCATCATCGGTCCCGCGGGTACAGATGTTTCAGGTATTGTCAAAAATTTCGGAGTAGCCACCCCTGCTGCTGTCTCAGAGGCAAAAGAATCACCCAAAACTGAAGAAAAATCTACACAAACCCAGCCTGTACAACAAGCATCAACTTCAACTGCCGGCGGAAGGGTATTGGCTTCACCTTTGGCCAAAAAAATAGCCGCAGAAAAAGGCATTGATTTACAAACTGTGAAAGGCAGTGGCGACAATGGACGTATTACCAAGGCAGATGTCGAAAGTTACAAACCGCAAGCGGCTGCTACATCAAGTTCGGCACCGCAATCTGCAAGTGCTCAAGTGACCGCTTTTGTTCCTGCCGGCGAAGAACACTTTGAAGATGTGACCAATTCTCAGATGCGAAAAACCATCGCGCGAAGATTGGGAGAATCTAAATTTACAGCACCACATTACTACCTCACCATCGAGGTTTCTATGGATCAGGCCATTCAGTCTCGTTTAGCCATCAATGCGTTGCCGGACACGAAAGTTTCTTTCAACGATTTGGTAATCAAAGCGGTTGCCATGGCATTGAAAAAACATCCACAAGTCAATACACAATGGAAAGATACGGTCACGCGATACAACCAACACATACACGTGGGTGTCGCAGTAGCCGTCGAAGACGGTTTGGTCGTACCGGTATTGAAATTTACCGATCTGTTGAGTTTAACGCAAATTGGTAACTCGGTAAAAGATTTAGCAGGCAGAGCCAGAAACAAAAAATTGCAGCCCGCCGAAATGGAAGGAAGTACTTTTACGGTTTCTAACTTGGGGATGTTCGGTATCGAAGAATTTACCTCGATTATCAATCAGCCCAATTCGGCTATTCTTTCTGTTGGAGCCATCATCGAAAAACCTGTTGTCAAAAACGGGCAAATTGTGGTGGGCAACCAAATGAAACTCACGCTTGCCTGCGACCATCGCACGGTAGATGGAGCAACCGGCTCTCAGTTTTTACAAACCTTAAAATCATTTTTGGAGAATCCGGTGACCATGCTCGCATAGCTTCTACTAATTAATTTTCAAACTCCTTCAGAACCACTGTGCGTTTTGAAGGAGTTTTTTTATATTTGATAAAAATCTAAACTTTGAAACTATCTCTCTTTATCGTTGGTTTGACAATTACTTTGTGTGCCAACAGCCAAACGGCTCAGCCTAAATTCGACGTACCGGTCGATGAAGTTCGGCAAACTTTATTTTACTTAGCTTCCGATGAACTCCAAGGTAGAGATTCGGGTAGCGAAGGCATTGAAAAAGCTGCGGTTTTTATCGAAAATATTTTTAAAGATGCAGCTGTTAAACCGTTTTTCAAAACCTATAAAGATACGTTGACAAATTTTGGCAAACCTTCATTTAACATGGTAGGTTTTATCGAAGGAAATGATGACGAACTCAAAAATGAGTGGATTATTCTTGGTGCACATTACGATCACATCGGCATCATCAGTCCGCTTAACGGCGATTCGATTGCCAACGGAGCCAATGACAATGCTGCCGGAACCACAGCTGTGCTGAGTCTCGCAAAATATTTTGGACAATCCAAATCAAACAAAAGAAGCATCTTAGTTGTGTTATTTTCAGCAGAAGAAAAAGGTTTGCTCGGTTCAAAGCATTTTGCAAAACGAATCAAATCGTCAAACTTAGAGATATACACCATGCTCAATTTTGAAATGATAGGCGTTCCGATGAAAGAAACCCCTGGCAAAGCCTATTTGACGGGTTATGATTTGTCAAACATGGCACAAAAATTAAACGAATACGCTGGTGAAGAATTGATTGTAAAATTAGCGAAAGCAGAAGAGTTCAACCTGTTTAGGCGTTCTGATAATCTGCCCTTTTATGAGCAATTAAAAATTCCGGCCCAAACCCTTTCAACTTTTGATTTCACCAATTATCCGTATTACCATCAAGTGGATGACGAAGCCGAATTGATGGATACGGCGAGTATGACGATTTTAATCAACCAAATGATACCCGTAGTTGAAAAGATGGCCAATTCACCACAAAAAGAGATTCACTTAAATGAGTAAAAACATCATCATCAGCGGAGCCGGCAAAGGCATCGGGTTTGAGTTGTGTAAAAAATTGGCTTCTGAAGGCCATCAAGTGTTGGCGTTGTCGAGAAATATTGAGGCCATTCAAAAATTGAATGATTCAAATATTACCGCAATTTCCTTCGATTTATGTAAACCCTCCGATTTTTCAAAATTGATTTCAATGCTGAATAAATTAGCGTCTGTTGATATTTTGATAAACAATGCAGGATTTTTGATTTTAAAACCTTTTGCCGAACTTACGGATGAAGATTTCCAAAAAGTATTTGATGTGAATTTTTTCGGAGCCATTCGGTTGATAAGAAAGGTTTTACCTTTTATGAAAAAAACGGGTCATGTAGTCAATATCAGCAGCATGGGCGGCGTGCAGGGAAGTGTCAAGTTTCCTGGTTTGGCAGCCTACAGTTCCGCCAAAGGTGCCATCATCACCCTGACCGAATTGTTGGCAGAAGAACACAAAGAAAGCGGTCCTTCCTTCAATGTATTGGCTTTGGGAGCTGTGCAAACACAGATGCTCGAAGAAGCTTTTCCGGGCTATCAAGCACCGATATCCGCGGAAGGGATGGCAACGTATATCGCGGATTTTGCACTCAACGGAAATCGATATTACAACGGTAAAATCCTGCAAGTTTCTGCCAGCACACCCTGATATGATTGACAAACTCAAACCCTATTTGCCGGAAGCAGCTGCAAGCCCTGTTTTTGAACTTATTAAAAACAACAGGGTGCATTTGAAGATCGTTAACAAGCGACGAACCAAGCACGGAGACTACAGACCTATGGCTGGCGGAGGTCATCAGATTACAGTCAATGCCGAAGGCAATCCGTATCGATTTTTGATTACCACTTTGCATGAAATTGCACATTTATTGGCCTTTGAAAAATTCGGACGAAAAATCAAACCACACGGCACAGAATGGAAACAGACGTTTCAGCATTTGGCACTGCCTTATTTGCGACCCGAAATATTTCCGTCGGATATACTGCCGATAATAGCCCGATATTTTAAAAATCCCGCGGCAAGTAGTGATACCGATTTAAAAATGAGCCAAGCTTTGCGCCAGTACGACCCGATTACAGACAAAAATTATATCTTTGAGATTCCGACAGGGATTCATTTCAAGGTACAGGAACGAGTTTTTAAGAAAGGAAAACAACGCACCAAACGCTTTGAATGTTTGGAAGTTAGTACCGGTAAAATATATTTGTTTCATCCGCATGCAGAAGTCGAATCAATCGAATAAAATTAAAACCGTCTTAAATGGACAACCAACATTATTATGCAGTCATCATGGCCGGCGGTGTCGGCTCGCGGTTTTGGCCGGTGAGTAAATCCGATTTTCCAAAGCAATTTCACGACATGTTAGGCACCGGAAAGTCGTTGCTTCAGACAACGTTTGAACGCGTTTCGGTAATTGTGCCCGTCCAAAACATTTTGATTCTCACCAACGAGCGATACCGTAATTTGGTAGCTCAACAATTGCCGGAAATTACTTCCGAGCAAATTCTTTTGGAGCCTGCCATGCGAAACACAGCCCCGTGCATTTTGTATGCAGCGATGAAAATTCAGCAAAAAGATCCAAAAGCAGTCATGCTGGTTGCGCCGAGTGATCATTGGATTGAAGATAGTCAGGCTTTTAAGAAAGATGTAGTCAAGAGTTTTGCCTATTCGAGCGCAATGGATGCGCTGATTACGTTGGGAATCAAACCAATTTCTCCAAACACCGGTTACGGATACATTCAATTTGACAGCGAAAACAGTGTTGAAAGTTTCAACAAAGTGATTCGATTCACAGAAAAACCAAACTTCGAACTCGCCAAATCTTTTTTGTTACAAGGAAATTTTCTGTGGAATGCAGGCATTTTTGTTTGGAGTGTCAAAGCGATATGTGAAGCTTTTCAGCGACATCAACCGGCCCTATTTTCTTTGTTTGAATTCGGAAAAAAATCTTACAACAGTTCAGCAGAACAAGCTTTTATTGACCGTCATTATGCCGAGTCCGAAAACATTTCAATTGATTATGCCATCTTAGAAAAAGCACAAAACGTATGGGTATTGCCGGCTTCGTTTGATTGGAATGATTTAGGAACTTGGGGCTCGCTCTATGATAAATTAGATAAAGACAAAGCGCAAAATGCGGTAGTCAACGCCCGATTGTCGGCAGAAAATGCATCGGGAAATATAATCAGCACCACTTCGGGAAAATTGGTCGTTATCGATGGTTTGTCTGATTTTATTGTGGTAGAAACCGCCGAGAGTATTTTGATTTATCCGAAATCGAAGGAACAAAATATCAAAGAAGTTTTGAGCAAAGTTAAAAACACTTATGGCACTTCATACACCTAAAAATAAGACATGGAAACCAAGAATCAACCCCATTCAGACACGCCAAAAATTGACAAACAAGCCATTAAAAATGCTTTTGAAAGTCTTCGCTTTTTTGTGGTTAATCTGTTTGACGTAAGAAGTGAAATCGATAAGCAGGAGACCATCGAATCCATCAAAAAAGACCTAACTTTCAAAGGGCACAACGCATGGATTTTGATTTTCTCGATTTTTATTGCCTCCATCGGACTCAATGTGAGTTCGACCGCTGTGGTCATTGGAGCCATGTTGATTTCCCCGCTGATGGGGCCGATTGTCGGCTTGGGCATGTCGATAGCCGTAAATGACATCGACACATTGCGGAAATCATTGATAAACTTGGGTGTGATGGTCGGTTTGAGCGTGTTGACAGCCTTTTTATATTTTAAACTCTCACCACTGACCGAACTCACGCCCGAATTGGAAGCGCGAACCTATCCCACGATTTTGGATGTTTTGATCGCCATTTTTGGTGGCTTGGCTTTGATTTTTGCACGAACCAAGAAAGGGACGATGGCAAGTGTTATTTTTGGTGTCGCCATAGCAACCGCTTTGATGCCACCACTTTGTACAGCCGGTTATGGTTTTGCCGTTTGGGAGCCCAAATATTTTGGCGGTGCCTTGTATTTATTTACCATCAATGCTATTTTTATTGCGCTGACAACCTTTTTGGTAGCAAAACTGCTCAAATTCCCGATGGTTAAATATGCCAATTCCATTCGCAGGAAACGAATTGCTCAACTGGCTTCTTTGGTTGCTTTTTTGGTCATCATACCGAGTGTTTATTTGTTTTATATGATGCTGAAAGAAACTGTTTTTAAACAGAACGCCCGAACGTTTATCCAAGAAGAAGTTTTATCTTCTTCCACTTCCTTCAATTTGATCAAAGATTTGACGGAAATTCAATATCAATACAATGGTGATTCTCAAATAGACTTGTATTTTATGGGAAGCCAACAGATATCAAAAGACCTGATCGAACTGTGGAAGTCAAAATTGAACTCAAACTCATCAACCGCTAATACGAAGTTGATAATTCATCAAAACGAAGTGTCTGATTCTTTTAACGAGTTGGCATATATGAAACAACTGCGTGACCGAGATGTGGCCGATCTGAAGAACAAGGATGAAAAAATCGCGTTTTTAGAAAGTGAAGTTTCCAAACTTTCCGGACTCTCCAAACAGTTGATACCTTTTGAAGAGGTTAGTAAAGAGTTGAAAATTAATTATGAAGAAGTTGAAACATTGAATTTTGCCAATCGCATTTCAACAAATTTTCAAAAGACAGATACAATTCCGGTCTTCGAAATCAAATGGAAACCGACCGTCAAACCTGAAGAAAAAATCAAAAACTTGGTAAAAATTCAATCGTGGCTCAAATTTAAACTGCAAAAGGATACTTTGTTGGTGAGGAGTTTAGATTGATTTCACAGCCGCTAACGACCGCAGCCCGGTAATCATCTCCCTGACGGTCGCTTCCAAATCGTATCGGTGTTGCCAGCCCCAATCTTTTCGTGCAATTTGATCGTCAATACTTTGTGGCCAAGTGTCTGCGATGGTTTGGCGGGAATCGGGTTGATACGTAATCTTGAAATCAGGGATAATTTCTTGAAGGGCACTTGCTATTTCTTTGGGCGAAAAACTGATGCCGGCAAGGTTGTAGGACGAACGGATTTTAACATTGGAGGAATCTGTTTGCATGATTTGAATGGTTGCTCGGATGGCATCGTACATGTACATCATCGGGAGCTTGGTATTTTCGGTCAGAAAACATTCATATTTCCCGGTCTTTATTGCATGATGGAAAATATCGACGGCATAATCGGTTGTACCGCCACCCGGAGGCGTTTTCCAACTGATGAGTCCGGGATATCGAATGCTCCGCACATCTACACCATATTTTTCATGATAATAGGCACACCAACGCTCACCTGCCAATTTGCTGATACCATAAACCGTATTTGGCTCTGTAATGGTGACTTGCGGCGTTTCGATTTTAGGTGTTGTCCGACCAAAAACAGCGATGCTCGACGGCCAAAACACTGTATCGATTATTTTTTCTTTAGCCAATTCCAACACATTCAAAAGGGATGTCATGTTGAGTTGCCACGCCTTTTCCGGATATTTTTCGGCAGTCACCGACAGCATGGCAGCCATCAGATAAACTTCTTTGATTTGGTGCTTCGCGACAACTGCTCTGAGTTGATCCATTTGTGTGACATCAAATAATTCAAAAACCCCGGGCTTTTCAACCGCATAGTCTGCATGCCGAATATCCGAAGCAACAATAGGACGATTGGGATGAAGTTCACGAAGTTTTTGTGTCAATTCCGAACCGATTTGTCCGGCGGCACCGACAATCAAGATGTTTTTGCTCATATCGTAAAAAAGATACATCAAAGATAAAGAATCTTTTTTTTCGGAGGCAATATTTCTATAAAATTTATAATATTCCTATTTTGATGACTAAAAAGGGGTTGTGTGAGATCGGATTTTCTGGTCTTAATCTGAATTTGTTTTCATTCAATCTGTCGTTTACAGATTCTTCAATTACAAAGCACTATATTTCCTATCTTTGCGCTTTCAAAAAATTTACCAAAAGTGATACGACTACACGATAAACATTTTGTACCTTTTATCAATAGCGAAGCATTACAAAGCCGCATTTCCGATTTGTCAAAGCAGGTTGCCAATGATTTGGGCGATATCAGACCGCTATTTGTCGGTATT
>PHDQ01000072.1 GCA_002841025.1 Bacteroidetes bacterium HGW-Bacteroidetes-13
TCGGGCAAACCCAATCCGTTCGGGTTGCCGGTTCTGATGAAGTTTACAAAATAGGCTTGTAAAATTTCGGACACTTTATAATCTTCCGGCTGCCAATCATAAACGCGATTTGTCGAAAGATTTCCCATGGCATATTCTATTTCAGCCGAGTGCACAGCACCCACCACTTCGGGTTCTTTTTTTACTTCGGAATCTTTATCTTCGCTTTTAATGACACCTCCCGCCAATCCCGCCACGGCATTCCCCATTTCTGCGCGCATCTGCGGTCTTGGGCGTGTGTAAAAATAACGATAGACGGGTTTGTTGCTCGTTTGGCTTTGTGCATCAATCCATTTCCAGGTGCCAAAACCTATGAATCTGTCGCTTGCCAAGTCTGTCGCTACTTGTTTGACTTGTTCATCATGGGTTGGTTGATAGGCTTTGAGCACGGCATCGGCTTTGTCGCCATACAATTTTTGAACGGCTTGACGATAATTTTCTAAGTTGGGCGTTTGTCCTTGTAAGATTACCTGATAAGGCATTTCGGCGGAATTCCACCCTGCCAACAAGGGAACCATGGCTTGTTCTCCCTGAGAAAAGATGATGCTTGGTGATTTGGGTAAGAAATAACCGTCAATCACGGGTGAGAAAGATAGTACTTGCTGCTTGGCGGTTGCTTGCAGTAGTTTGTCCGCAGGTATGGCACGCAACTCCTTTAAAGAACTGGATCCCAATTCTTTTGCAAATTGAACGCCTTGTTGCTCTGCTTCAGCAAGTGGTTTGGGTTCAAACGTACCCAAAAGCGATCCGCTTTCGCCGATGGCTCCGGCAAATAAATTTTTTGAAATGGGCGAAGCCATTTGCGCACTCACCGAAAATGAGCCTGCGGATTCGCCGGCTATGGTAACTTTATCCGGATTGCCTCCAAAAGCGGCAATGTTTTTTTGCACCCAAAGCAAAGCGGCTTGCTGGTCGAGCAGTCCGTAATTTCCCGATGCTTGATGGGGCGATTCTTGGGTCAGTTCGGGATGTGAAAAAAATCCGAAAACACCCAGCCGATAGTTTACCGTCACGGCTACAACACCGTTTCGCGCCATGCTTTCGCCGTCATATCTCGGTTCGGAGCCGTCGCCGGCAACCAAACCACCGCCGTAAAAATAGACCAAAACAGGGAGTTTGTCGTCAGCAGATTGGGCCGGCGACCAAACATTCAAATACAAACAATCTTCGCTCACACCATTGGATCTGAAATTCATATCCCCGAATAGAGGTAATTGCATGGCGCGCGGTCCGAATTTATCTGTTTTTAGCGTGCCGCTCCAATTCGTTACCGGTTGCGGCTCCCGCCATCGAAATTCACCGACAGGAGGCGCGGCAAAAGGGATTCCTTTAAAAGTATTGATGCCCGAATCGTATATTCCTTCTACCATGCCGTTGGCAGTTTTGATTTTTGTCATGGAATGAGAATTAGCAGTTTGCGCGAATGTTTGACTGCCTAATAGCAAGCTTAGGAAAGCCAGTAGCATGTTTTTTTTCATGGGGAAAGAAATTCATTAATGATTAATCGAATGTAAGCATTTTTACAAAGTAACTCAAACGTTGTAATTCAGCAATTGACAATTGTCAAAAAATACGTTTCAAATTTGCGTGCGTATGCGACTCAAAGTTTCAGAAGTGATACCCAAAAAAGAAGCGACATATTGAAGCGGTACTTTTTGCAAAATATACGGTTGGTTTTTGATGAGTTGTTCGTAGCGCTGTCGAGCGGTTTCAAATTGGATAGAATCCATGCGTTTTTGAGAAAGAATCAGCGCACCCGAAATCATTTTGCTGAAAAAATTACTGATTTCAATCTGCGTTTTGCAAAGTTTGTCCAAACCTTCTTTGGAAAGGTAAATCACTTCTGAATCTTCCAAACATTCGATGATCAGATGGCTGGGTTTTTCTTCAAAATAACTGGTGATGGAAAAACAAAAATTTTTTTCGGCGGTAAACCATTCGGTGATTTCTTTGCCGTTTTTAAAATAAAAAATTCGGGCAAAACCCTTGTTGACAAAATAAATATGTCGGCAAGTTTCATCTTTTCGCAGGATAAAATCACCTTTTGAAATATGTTTTTTCGCAATAAAGGGTTTGAGCAATTCCAAACCGGCATCGCTGAGCGGATAAATTGAGCGCAACCTTTCAAAATAATTATTCACCTGAAATTTGTTGAAAGGCTAAAGTACTAAATCTTATGGATGTCTGATTCAAAAATATTTACTCGTGTATCATCGAATGGATGATGGATTTTATGTCGATTTCTACCTGCATGTTTTCGTCCTCTTCTTCGGTAAGTTCGTTTTTTTTGAGAACGGGTTGGTAGAAAATAGACCAGTTGCCTTCGTGGTATTCGAGTGCGCTCAGGTTTTCAATCCAGTCGCCTGAATTGAGGTAAGTAGTTTTGCCTTTATCGGTGATGACCTCGCGGATTTGAGGTTGGTGAATGTGCCCGCAAGCAACGAAATGACAACCTTTTTGGATGGCGAGTTCGGCGGCAGTCTGCTCAAAATTGCTGATGTATTGCACGGCTTTTTTGACGCTGTTTTTGATTTTCTTGGAGAGCGAATATTTTTCTCGACCCAGCATTTCCAAGACGGTATTCATGTATCGATTGAAGACAATCAAAAAGTCGTATCCCCAACCGCCGAGTTTGGCAATCCACTTGCTGTGTTGGATGGACGCATCGAAAACGTCGCCGTGGAAAATCCATGTTTTTTCCCCGTTGAGCGTGAGCATCAGCTTGTTGGTCAGCACAAAATTTCCCATTTTAAAATCGGCAAACTTGCGCAGCATTTCGTCGTGGTTGCCTGTGATGTAATAGACTTTGGTGCCTTTGGAAGCGAGGTTGATGAATTTTTTGAGCACTTTCAGGTGGTGGGCAGGGAAGTACTTTTTGCGGAATTGCCAAATGTCGATGATATCGCCGTTGAGAATCAGCAATTCAGGTTTGATGGATTTCAGATAATGCAACAACTCTTTGGCATGACAACCATAAGTGCCGAGGTGGATGTCGGAGAGAATGACGAGTTCTACTTTGCGTTTTTTCAAACTGAAACTGTTTCCACAAATTAAATACATCGCCTTAAAACGAAAATCAAATTAAAGTGATGGAAAGGTTAAGGTTTTGGGTTTAATATCATTACTTTCCGTTTAAACTATTTTCAATTAAGAAGGGTCTCGACTGCGCTCGACCTGACAAACGACTGCGCTCGACCTGACAGTATCGATGCGTTGTTGTGATTTTCAACTCAAAACCGAAACCCCAATTTAAGCATCACATAACGCGGAATTAATCTGAAATCTGTCAACGAAGTGGAGGTGTCGCCGATATTGCTGTTTTGGAGGTTGTTGGTGTTTAGTAAGTTATGGCCTACAAGTTCAAAGCTCATTCCGGTTTCTTTTAATTTGTACTGAGCAGAAAGTTCCGTAAAATAGAAACTGCTGTCACCATCTAAATTCCCAAAGAAATAACGATCGTTTTGCAATTTGATGGTCGTATTTTTGTGAATATTGAAATACAAATCCAGGAAAGTCAGGTTGTCCGTTCGTGTGCTTTTGCCATCAAATTTCACTTCGCTGTACTGCCATTCCGAACCGATGTGATAGTTGAAAAAACCGAGAAATGCCGAGCGCAGTTCACCGCCAAAGTTGATGTTTTGCGATTCAATACTCCTTTTGCCGGATTGGTTGACGAAGTTTTGAAAATGTGTGTTGGCATAATTGAATTTTGCTTTTAAATTTGAAGAAATCGCTTTGATAAAATAGTCTGACTGCAGGTTGTAAGAATAGCTTTCACGGTTTTGCAGCAATGCCAATTCAGAAGTTGAAAACTCGGGTTCAATACGAGAGATGTTGCCAAAATAGTCAGATTCTCGGTTGTAAACAAAAGCGCTGTTGAGCGTGAAACCACTTAAAAAACCGCCATACGTATAATTTATAAACAAAAATTGATTTTGCAGTTGTTCAAATTTACCAAATCCGCGAGAGAGATTTCTATAATCATTCAATACAAATCCATCGGAAACATCTAAAAGATTGGAATTGTCAGTGTTTAAATTGTAAGAAGCAGTTAGCAAACTGATGTTTGAAAATTTATATTCACCGCTGATTTGACCACTCCAGTACAAAGGGTTGGTCTGTTTGGAATCGAAATCATTTTCCACTTTTGCAAACAATTGATGAAGTTCGGTTTTTGCGGATATTTTCAACCTGCCCAAATTTTTTCGATAACGCACGGAGCTGTAAAAATCGTTTTGATTGAGATTGAGGCGGTTTCTGTAGAGGGAATCCACGGCTTGCAAAGAGGAGTCATCGCCGAGCAGTAAGGTATTGTTTAACCGGTCGGAAGTGTAATGATAACCCGCTTTTATTTCCCAATTTGAGTTGTCGTTATTGGTTATCCAACGCGCTTCCGTAGCAAAGGCATTGGTGTTGGTTGCGGCGTGTTGTGCCGTACGCGTAGCCGTCGTGTTATTGGGGAATAACTTGCCTAACAAAAACGTATCCGCCACGTAGTTTTGCGGTTTTTCGTCGTGGACGTATTGGGCTGAAAGAATCAAAGCCCTGTTTTTGCGAAGCTTGCTTGTATAGCTTATATATTGATCGATTGACAAAGGGTCGTGGTCTAAATTTTCTTCGGTAGGAATGCCGTTGAAAACCAGTCGGGTATTGGTTTCCTGATTTCCGATGCTGATGTTGCCTGAATATTCCAAAAGTTTGGTCTTGCTGAGATTGGAAGTGAGGTCGGTTTTAATAAATCCTAATTTTGTTTTTTTGCGAAGACGGTATTTTTCTGTATTGGTAAATGCCTCGCCCGGGCCAAAAAAATCGAGGGTTTGGTCTCTAAAAAAGTTGTTTTCATCTGCCGTAAAAAAGCCGAGGGTTTTAAGTTTGGTTTTCTCGGAAAGCGATGTGATGCTGCTCAGTGAAGCCATTTCGGCATTGTTGAAGTTGATATATGTATCTTTCAGGCTTGGCCGTGCTGCCACAAGGCTCATCACTTCGGGCGCTTTGTTGTTGTCCGCCATACGATTGCCAGACACAAAAGAATTGCCTGATATTTGGCTGATATCGCCGGTAGGGTCTAAGCCGGTGTTGTTGAGGTTTCCGAAAAAAAAGTATTTAGATTTTTTGAGAAATGAAATAAGATTTAAACGGTTTTCATAAAAATCATCTGTGCCTCCGCCCAAAGTTGCATTGCCGAATAGTTGTTGTTTTTTATCTTCTTTGAGCGTCAGGTTGAGAGCCACTTTGTCGGAATCTTCTACATCTTTGAGTAGGGGGTTGTCGGAGTAGTGGTCATAAACTTCTACGCGGTCTATCACGCCGGCGTTGAGGTTTTTGGTGAGTAATTTGTAGCCTTTTTCAAAAATATCATCACCGTCTATCATCACTTTTTCGATAGATTTTCCGTTGACTTTGATGTTTCCACGACCATCGACTTCCAACCCGGGAATTTTTTTGAGCAGGTCTTCCACCACGGCTTCCGTGCCGTCGGTGTAGGCATCTGCCTTAAAAGAAATGGTGTCTTTTTTGACGACCACCGGCAGATTGGCATTGACAATAACCTCGTTTAGCTCCATTTTTTGGGGCTGCAAACGAACATTGTTGATGATTTGTTTGGGTGGATTCAGGCTGTCTATGACCACGGAAATTTGTTGTGATCTAAAACCCAAGCTAGTAATATTAATCTGATAAGTGCCAGATTTGTTGTATGAAAATTCGTAGTAACCAGTACTATCAGTAATGGAAAAGGCTACAATCACGGTACGTAAATTAGGCTGTAAGTAAATATTAGTTAAAGGCATGACCTGACCGAGACTGTCAGTAACGATACCTTTAAAAATCGTTTGAGCGTTGGCCAAGCCAATACCTAAGTAAAATACGACTATAATAACATATCTATCAAACGGATTAATATACTTATAGTTTTTCTCAAAATTAATACGCATTAAATTAATTCATTTCGGGATATAGTTCAAGTGACCAAAAAGAATAACTGTCTGTAATCGGGGACTGCCCCTTTGACAACTTAGAATTCATAATCCTTTCATATTTTTGGTCGAAGTCTGTCAAGATTTTCAAGTAGTCTTTAAACGAAATCGTTGTTTTAGGGTTCGTATATTGTCCTATTTTTTTTTGAATATAAGCATTTTCAGCCTTAAGGTTTATGGATGTCGCTATAATATGGATAAGTCCGTTTTCCTCTTGGACTTCTAAAATTAACCCACTTAGTCCGTTTAATTTCCACGGACCTGTCGATAGCGGAATCTCAGTTGTAAACCACACATAATAATTTCTACCTCTAAAGTGAGCCTTAGCTTTTTGGCATTCAAAATTGCCTATTTTTTTCGTTTCCCCCATTAAAGACCAAGAAATTTTTTCATCTTTATCGTTAACAATAGTATAATTACCAAAAGGAGAAATGGAAAACATACTTGAATTATTCTTAAAATCAAAAAAGTTAAACTTAGGTTTGTCCCTATAGGGCAACTTTATTGTAGTTATTGTTCCATCGGATTCGTTAAAATCCATTTCGCCAAAAGTAGCTTTATTTAAGTTCTCTTCATATAATGAATAGTTATTATCGAAATATAGTGTATAAAAACTTTTAATCCCTTTGTAGTTAAACTCGTCTGTTTCTTGATATTCAACTATCCCAATATTATTTTGGCAAATTACATTAGTGGAAACAAGAATTACTAATAACGGAAGAATTCTTAGTAACTTTAAAATCGTGACAGTCATATTGTTTTTTTTTAAATTAAAAAAGAAAAAAGCCTAACAGGCAGTAAATTAATATCTAGGTTTCGTTAAATAAGTACTCAAATATTAATCAGAAAAAGAAGTCGTTTCATAAATTATGAAACGACTTCGCACAATTTTTATATTACTACTCTTTTGGGCAAGCAATGGGTTTACAACCTGTACACCTCTCACCGCCATTTATATCAGGAACACAACTATCGCATTTTCTACACTCTGCTACTACTACTGATTTACTTTTATTAAGTGAATCCACAGATTGTTTGCTGAAAGCAAGCACAAAAACACCAAAAAATAGTAAAAAAACTGGGAAAACTAACTTCTTCATAATGGTTAAATTTAGGGATTAATAATTAGATTTTATTATTTTGATAATCAACATTATCTTTATTTAGGGTATTATTCCTTAGGACAATCAACGGGTTTGCACAGGCGACATTTTATTGAACCATTTATATCAGTGGTACAGTCCCAACAGTAGGTGCAAGTTGCTACAAATCCTTCATCCTTGGGGTTCTGATTGAATTTTAATTTTGTACTACTGGAAACATATGAAAACGAGAGAGTAACTAACAATGTGAGCAATAACAGTTTTTTCATAATGGTAAAATTTTGAGATTACTAAAAAGATTGAGATTAAAAACCCCACCTCTTTATTTAAATTAAAAAAAAGTGAGAGTTGAAAACACTCTTATTATTGTGCACATGGAATCTCTTTACAACCCCGGCAAAATTCACTTCCGTCAAGATAAGCTATACACACATCACATTTAAAACAACGGGCAAAAAATTCATCTTCCAATACGTTAGCTTCTGAACTAACTTTGATTGCTTTGGCTTCATTTGGTTTATTGTTGAAGCTGAAAGCCGCTAAAGTAAACAAAGCCATTAACACGACCAAGCTTACATTTTTAAAAAATCTTTTCATGGTGTAAAAATTTAGGGGTTAATAAAAAGTATGAACCCAAAAATACCCTCCCCCTAATTAATTATCCAAATATTTTAAGTTAAATTATTGTTAAATAATGCTTATTGTGCGATTTTATTGATATTTCAAAGCCAAATGATATGTTAAAAATTACTTTTCAAACGGTTATAAAATCATTTTCCCCTTTGCTTTTACTTTTTTTACAAGCAACTAAATTAATGAAAATTATTCAGTTTAAGTGATGGAAAGGTTAAGGTTTTGATATCAACCCCGAAAGGGTTTCAATCCCTTTCGGGGTTTAAAGGGGTTTCTCAAAAAGCACTAAGGCTTCTTCGTGTAATCCTGTGCAAACTCGGCTTGGTAAAATTTTCCTTTGATGACCACTTCGTTGAAGAAATTGTAGATGAGCGATAGATACTCAAAAGGGATGTTGGCAGCTTCGTGGCCGAGGTTGTTGAAAGTGCAAAGCATGTAACTTGTGTTAAAACTTTTGAGTTTATCCACCACTTTTCGGGAGCCGTCCAAAATCATATAACCCGATTCGTTCGGGTTGCAAAAGTGATGCGACTCGGTGTCATAAGGCACGAGTTGGTCAATCGAGCCGTGGAAAAACACACCTGGTATGGCGTTGTCCATAATCATATAGCGCACATCGGGCAGAGCTCCTGCCAAAGACAAAACGGCTGCCGGTTCAAAATTTCGGTAAGCGGGTTGACTGTTAAAAATCAAATCGTCGTTATAGACTGCGGAGAGTACTGCTTCCGCGCCGGCGCTGCTTCCGGCGAGGATGATTTTGGTCGGGTCTATCCGGAAAGTACTGTCGCGGTCTATCAAAAACTGTACGGCATCCAACAAATCTTCGGCTGCCAAATGAAAGGTTTCCATCTTTTCCGCCAAAGGCGTGGTACAGTTAAACGTTTTGTTTTTTCGGGTCAGGCGATACGAAATCGAAGCGAACAAATAGCCTTTTTTGACGGCATCTTTGGCAAAATCACTCTCGGGTTTTCCGTTTCGGCTGCCACCCGAAAATCCGCCGCCATGCATAAACACAATGAGTGGACGTTTCCTTTCCGGGTCGTTATTTGGTTCGTAAAAATCCAATTTTAAAGTTTCTTTTCCTTTTACAGCGTAGTCATAGGTCACCGCCGGAAGCGGGACAAAAAGGTTGTCGAGATATCTTTTTTGTGCAAATAAACTGGTTGATGCAATCATAAAAAGCACCGTGCAAATCGATTTAAGAAGCGAATTCATGCGCATTTATTTTTAATTTTGAATAGGTGTGGTGAACAAACCGTAGAAGGTTTTCAGACCATAAAGAACTTGTTTCAACTCGAGATTTTCGTTCGGGCTGTGTTGGTTGTTATCCGGATTGACCATCGGAACGGTAATTGCCGGAATTTTTAACTCGTTCACAAAAGGAGCAATCGGAACCGTGCCACCCGAAATTCTGACTTTGATTACTTTTTCATCTGAATGCTGATTCAGCACTTGGGTTAGCCAAGTTGTGTAGGGATTGTCAATGGGTGTGCGAAACGCCGGCATGATGCTACCGGCTTCAAAGCGGAGGATGTCCGAATATTTTTGTCTTTCCTCAACGGTTGGTTCGTTTTCGGGGATGTAAAATCCTTGACTTTGCAGATGTTTTTTGAAAAGCTCCAACAGTCTTTTACCATCGGATTCGGGTACCAAACGGATATCAATTTCGGCAATCGTTTTATCGGGAACCACCGTTCGGGCATCATCGCCCACCCAAGCCGACTGCATGCCGCGCACATTGAGCGACGGAAATTGCAATGATTCTTGATAGGTATCGCCCACCGTTTCGGGTTTGGCAACGCCCAAATCGGCTAACATTTTGGCTTGGTTGACGGGAAATTCTTTGAGGAGGGATTTGGTTTCGTCATCAAGTGTGATGCCGTCATAAAAACCTGGGATGATCACTTTCCCGTTTTTGTCTTTGAGTGAAGTCAAGGCACGTGCCATGATGAAATTTGGGTTGGGGATATAGTTGCCGTAATGCCCGCTGTGCAAGGGTTTGTTGGGTCCGTAAGCAGTCAGCGTCACCGTGGTGATGCCGCGCGCACCAAAAACCAAGGTGGGCTGTTGCGAATCGTGTACCGGCCCGTCGTTGATGATGAGCAAATCGGCTTCGAGCAATTCCTTGTAGGTTTTAACGAGTTTTGCCAGACTCGGACTGCTTTGTTCTTCTTCGCCATCGAGTATGACTTTGATGTTGAATGCCAGCGGGATATTTTCTTTTTTAATCCATTCAAAAGCATTTAGAAACATGACAATCGGGCCTTTGTCATCGGAAACCGATCGGCCGAATACGCGCCATTTTTCATCGAACTGTGTTTTTAGAGTGTCGAAAGCTAAAGTATTCCAACGCCCGTTTGTGTTGGATTTCAAAACCATTTCATACGGATTTTTTTGATCCCATTTGGGCTTATCCACGGCTTGCCCGTCAAAATGCATATAGAACAAAACGGTTGGCAATTCGGGTTTTATCGGCAAGGTTGCGAAAAACGAAGGAACCGTTTCAGATTCTAATAAAATGGTGTTGAAACCGAGTTCGGAAAATCGTTTGGTCAGCCATCGGAGGTTG
>PHDQ01000073.1 GCA_002841025.1 Bacteroidetes bacterium HGW-Bacteroidetes-13
GAAAATTGGGTTTCAATGTTGTACAAGCGTTCCATAATCGCTTGCATGTGTGCAGCACGACTCGATGCAGGCAAATTGTTGTCAACCGTTTTTGAAAAGGTCATCAATCCGGCTTTGTCTTTCTTCAAAATGGCAACCTTTGAAAAGGCCAAAGAAGCATTGATGGCATAATCGAGGAGTTTTAATCCTTCAAAAGGCATCTTCATCACGCGTCCCACATCGATGATGGAATAAATGGGCTGGGAGGTTTCGTCCTGATATTGATTGACCATGTATCGGGAAGTTTTGGCAGTTGCCTTCCAATTGATGGTTCTGAAATCATCGCCAACCACATAATCTTTGATTTGCTCGAACTCCAAGGTATGACCGATGCGTCTGATTTTTTTCAGACCGTAGAATTGAGGTTGTTTGCTGACCGCCAAAAACTCGTATTTGCGAAGTTGAATAAAAGACGGATAACACGCCACTTGCTGTGCGTGGTCAAAAGTGAATTTCCGCTTGACCAATTTAAAAAAACCGATGGCAAACACATTGAGATTTCCAAATACATATTCGCCCCGATCGATTGGTTTTACAAAATAGCTTATTTCATTTTCTCCCAAAACCGCCAGCTTAATCGTGTACAAAAAATCGCGTTTTTGAAATTGAACAGGCAGCTCATCGATCACTTCGCAATCAATTTTAAAGCGATAAAGGCTTTTCAGCGTGATGTTTATTTGATTGTCGTCTCCGTTGGAAAGTCTTTCGGGAACGATTCGTCTCGCTTGAAACAGCTTGTCTTTTTGATAAAGAGCGAAAAGGTCAAAAAATATGATGAGTGCGAAAACTATCAATAAAAATTGTGCCATTTCAAATAAAAAAGGAAACCAATACGAAACAAAAAAAACAAGCACCACAGCCGCCAAAATCCAAAAAAAGGAAGAAGTCAAGTAAACGGATTTTATTTTGTTCAAAAAAATCATGGAAATTTCAGATAATTTTACCGTCTTTCATGGTCAATTTTCGGTCGGCCATATCGGCGAGTTTGTCGTTGTGCGTTACGATGACAAAAGTTTGCCCGAATTGGTCGCGCAAGTCAAAAAAGAGTTGGTGCAAATTTTGTGCAGCAGCCGAATCTAAATTCCCGCTTGGCTCATCGGCAAAAATAACTTCGGGTTTGTTAACCAACGCACGCGCCACGGCAACCCGTTGCTGTTCGCCACCCGAAAGTTGACCCGGTTTGTGGTGTATGCGATCTGAAAGTCCGAGGAAATCTAACAATCGAGCGGCTTCATTTTCCACTTCTTTTTTGGGTTTATTGGCAATAAATCCCGGGATACAAACATTTTCGAGTGCAGAAAATTCGGGTAATAACTGATGAAATTGGAAGACAAATCCCAAATGTTGGTTTCTGAATTGCGCCAAGCCTTTTCTGTTCAGCGAAAGCACATTGGATCCATTGATAAAAAGGGATGCATTTTGGGGATTGGAAACTGTGTCTAAAGTTCCTAATATTTGTAACAAGGTCGTTTTTCCGGCACCCGAAGCTCCGACAATGGAGATGACCTCTCCTTTTTCAACTTTGATGTCCACACCCTTCAGCACTTCCAACGAGCCGTAGTTTTTATGCAAATTCGTCGCCTCTATCATGTTTTATTTTATTGGATGCTAAGATAAGTTTTTGTTTGATTTGGTGCGTAATTATGAAGAATTAACTATTAAAAAAACATGCAACAGTTGTCGTATTGGCGACAACTTGTCATTTTCATATTGGATAAATTTGTTCTGGAAATAAAATTATGAGGAATTTATAATTTATTCAACGATATCAATTTAGCACGAAATTAACAAGTCTGTTATACCTATGAAAGATCTAAAAACACAGCCCATTAACCCAAATCTATGGTCTGATTTGTATTTTGACTATCTTTTTAATTACACCCTTGTCAGAGTCAATGATGAGGAAATTTCAAAAGACTTGGTTCAAGAAACTTTTTTTTCGGCACTAAAAGCCTTCCATGATTTCAAAGGAAAATCATCGGAAAGAACATGGCTCATTGCCATTTTAAAAAGAAAAATCATCGATTATTACCGAAAGAAAAATACTAAGAAAGGAAAGTCAGAGATAAAAATAGGCTTTAAGGATGATAGAAAAGACGAAATAGATTGGATAGAAGAATGTGTTGCCGATTGTGATTTAATCGGAAATGCAGAGTCTATGATGGTTAATGCGGAACTCGGTGCTGTTATCGATAATTGTATCGACCTACTCACGGAGAAACAAGCCGTTATTTTTAAAATGAAATGTATCGACGGACTTGAAACCGATGTGATTTGTGAATTATTGGGAATCACCCGTTCAAATCTTTGGGTATCACTGCATCGCGCAAAGTTTCAACTTAGAAATCATTTAGAAAAAAGTTGGTATAATTAGAAAATTATTAAACTGTAAAATCACACAAAATCAAATGAACTCTACTATTTAAACGCCACTGTAAAAAAGCAAAAAAATTTGA
Source organism: Bacteroidetes bacterium HGW-Bacteroidetes-13 (assembly GCA_002841025.1). Lineage (GTDB taxonomy): Bacteria > Bacteroidota > Bacteroidia > Flavobacteriales > Flavobacteriaceae > UM-FILTER-40-17. The sequence goes on from PHDQ01000073.1 coordinate 2,496, forward strand.
AAATTGTCCATGTTTAAGATTTTAAAACACAAATGATTTCAAAATTAATACAAATTAACATCTACACCTAAATTTTTGTTAATCTGTAAGTTATGTTATAAAAATAGGACGATTAGACCGTAATTTTGTCAATAAGTTTAACCGAATTTTCAATGCAAGATTACATCGACTTTAACCTCTTAATCTTAGCCTTATGTCTCCACACTTTTTATTTGTAGCAGCGGAAAATGACGGCATCGCGAATTGTAAAGCCGGCGGGATGGCAGACGTTGTTCGCGACGTCCCCAGAGAAATTGCAAAAAATGATCATCGGGTTTCGGTGATAACGCCTTCTTACGGTCGATTGCAAAAAGCGGCTCGATTTGTCAAGGAATTCGAAATCGAATTTAGAGGATTGCCAACAATTGTTCAACTCCTGGAGGCAGAAGCAAAAGAAAAGCACGAAAACATCACACATTACATCCTACATCATCCGAACATAACTTCCGGAAGCATTGCACAAATCTATCACCACGATGCCGAAGAACCTTTTGCAACCGACGCAGACAAATTTGCGCTTTTTTGCAAAGCAGTCGCAACCCTGATAAAAGACGCATCTTTTGGTGTCATTGACTGTGTGCATCTCCACGATTGGCACACCACTTTGATACTTGCGTTGCGCGAATTCGATAAAAATTTCGAAAGCCTAAAATCGATTCGATTTGTTTATACCATCCACAATTTGGCTTTGCAAGGAATTCGTCCGATAACAAACAATTCATCCTCACTAAAGGCTTGGTTTCCGGAGATGAATTTTGATATAAAAATTATTCAAGACCCGCGATATACCGATTGCATCAACCTGATGGCGGTGGGTATCAGATTGGCTGATGCTGTACACACAGTTTCCCCGTCCTACAAAAAAGACATCCTCATGCCGAGCGAGCCTCCTATTTTTATTGGGGGTGAAGGTTTGGAGGCTGACTTGAGAGTAGCTGACAAAAAAGGAAAACTACACGGCATACTCAACGGTATCAGTTACGACGAAAAGAAAAGCAAGTCTGAAAAATCGTTGTTGGAAACTTGTATGATCGCCGTATTTGATTGGATTACAACCGAACAAAAACACCAAAAATCTGAATTTTTAAATCACACCGGGAAAAAACTCATTCATCTGTTGAGCAGTCAACCTACTTTTTTGGCTACCAGCGTGGCGCGACTAACCGACCAAAAATTTTACTTTTTCCTTAAATACCCGGAAATGTTAGACCGTATTTTGGAAAAGTTAGCCACTGTCAAAGGTGCTTATGTCTTGCTTGGAACCGGAGCAGAAGAATATGAAGAATTGTTTCGGGAAATGAGCTACAAACATGCCAATTTTGTGTTTATCAACGGACAATCGGACGAGGTCGTTTCTGCGCTTTATTCGGAAGCCAACCTATATTTGATGCCCAGTCTTTTCGAGCCTTGCGGCATCAGCCAAATGCTTGCCATGCGATGCGGACAGCCTTGCTTGGCTCACCGGACAGGCGGACTTCGCGACACGGTCGGACATTTGATCAACGGTTTTTGTTTTGATGGAAAATCGATTTACGACAAGGCAAACAACATGGTGGAAGTGTTTGAAGAAGCACTCCATTTGTTTTTTGAAAATCCGCCGGAAGAATGGAAAGAAATTGCTCAAAACGCTTTAGATGCTCGTTTTGAATGGAGTACGTCTGTTTCGGATTACTATCGTTATCTTTACAACATTGAACTTTCTCCAAACACCAATTTTCAAAACCAAGAAAAATCATCTTATTCCGTGTTGAACAACTAAAGAAATAATTGGTAACCATTCAGCTATTCAAATGAATTTCGTTTTAGCCGTCACTTCGAGTGGTTTTTAGTAGTGATGCGATAGCTTTTTTTAAATAAAACACTCGAACAGACGAAATTTGTGTCGATTTTTCATTTAACAGAATAGTTCAATAATTGTTTTAACCAAAAAAATCAGGTTATTTATATATTCACATTATTGTGTTAAGAAATCAATATTATTTCAATAAACAGCTTTTACGGCTTAAGAATTAATATCTTTAGACTGTCTTCTAGGCGACATGTTGTTGATTTTAAAAATGTTAAATTAGCCTACCTAAAACAGTACTATGATGGATTTTGAAGCTAAATATTGGCATCTCTCTCAATTTCAGTTGTCAAAAAGGTTGAGCAGACATGAAATGATAAACATGTGCAACTCATTGATAATGAAATATTTCAAAAAAGGGTTACAAGTATGTCCAGAAAATAATATTACAAAAAATGTTTATTTTCTAAAAAAAGGAACCATCAAGATTGTCAGCCTTTGCAACAATGGGGAAGAAATAATCAAAGACATCATAAAAAAAGGGGACATTTTTGGCATTTTAGGCTTGTTGCATGGCGAAAGTGAAGATGATTATGCTGTCGCGTTGGAAGATGCAGTCGTCTGTATAATAGACGTGGAAACCCTCAAAAGGATGATGGCAGAAAACCACCATCTTAACAATTATATTTTCAAGCTCGCGGGCATTCGAATAAACAAACTGGAAAGAAGACTTGAATCATTAATCTACAAAGATGCAAAAACCCGTATCCATGAATTTGTTTTTGATTACCTAAACGAGCATGGAATTGAATCGGGAGAATTTATGGTTGCAAATTTTTTACTAAGCAACAAAGATATTGGAAGATTAACCTCAACTTCACGACAAACAGTTAGCAAAACAATTAATCATTTAAAAACCAAAGGAATTATTGATTTTGATAAAAACACGATTAAATGTAGAAAATCTTCATCTTATATTAAAAAACCAAACTAAAATTACCTCATGCATTACGACCTTATTATCATCGGCACCGGTGCCGGCGGTGGCACTTTAGCCGCCAAATTAGCGCCTACCGGAAAAAAAATATTGATTTTAGAACGCGGTGATTATCTCCCAAAAGAAAAAGAAAATTGGGATACCGAAGAAGTCTTCATCAAAGCCCGTTACAAAGCCAAAGAAACCTGGCTCGACAAAAATGACAAGGAATTCCACCCCGGAATTCACTATTGCGTGGGCGGAAACACCAAAATGTATGGCGCTGCTTTGTTGCGGCTTCGAGAAAAAGATTTTCAGGAAATTCAACACCACGGCGGTGTTTCTCCGGCTTGGCCCATTGCTTACGAAGATTTAAAACCCTACTATTTAGAAGCGGAAAAGATGTATCATGTGCACGGTCTCAGAGGTTCCGACCCGACAGAGCCGAAAGAAAATCTGCCTTATCCGCACGAACCGCTTCCGCACGAACCCCGCATACAAGAACTGTATGACGACATCCAAAAATTGGGACTTAAACCTTTCCCGCTGCCTATAGGCGTAAAAAATCCCGGCAAAGGCGACGCACCATTGGTGCTCGATCGCTTCGACGGATTTCCGGATCCTACCGAATCCAAAGGCGATTCACATGTGATGGGTGTCAAAGAAGCCTTGAAATACCCCAATGTCAGTTTATTGACCCATGCACACGTAGAACGACTGAACACGGATGCATCCGGCAAAAAAATAAACGAAGTTGTCGTTACCTTACATGGCAACCCAGAAATTTTTCAGGCCGATATCGTCGTCATCGCTTGCGGCGCCATCAATTCGGCAGCTTTACTGTTGAAATCGGCCAACGACAAACACCCCAACGGTTTGGGGAACAGCTCAGACATCATCGGACGAAACTACATGGCGCACAACAATTCGGCCTTGTTAGCCATCTCCAAAAAACCCAATATGACAAAATTCGGGAAAACATTTGCCGTAAATGACTATTATTTTGGTTCGGATGATTTTGAATTTCCGTTGGGACACATTCAAATGCTCGGCAAATCCGATCCGGTGATGTACAAGGAAGATGCGCCGGCGATAGCTCCCGGATTTTCATTGGAACTCATGGCCAACCACGCCCTTGATTTTTGGATGACTTCCGAAGATTTACCCGATCCCGAAAACCGCGTAACACTGACCAAAGACGGTCAAATCAAACTGATTTATAAAGAAAATAATCTGGAAGGACACAAACGACTCCAGAAAAAACTGAAGTGGATCGTTGAAAACGCAGGTTGCGAATCGCACCTTTTTCCAAGTCACCTCTATTTGGGCAAGAAAATTCCTTTGGCCGGAACGGCACATCAATGCGGCACCGTCCGATTTGGGACAGATCCCAAAACATCGGCTTTGGATGTTTGGTGCCGATCGCACGAAGTAGAAAACCTTTTTGTGGTAGATGGCAGCTTTTTTCCGTCAAGTTCGGCCGTAAACCCGGGCTTGACCATCATCGCGATGGCACTTCGTGTGGGTGATTATATCAAAAAAAATATTTTTAACTAAGCTGACTTGATATTGATGTACAAATTAAAATCATATAAATCCCTTTTCGTTTCTCTTTTTGTTTTTGCAAATACAGTTATCACAACAGCACAAACAGCTAAAAATGTTAGCGAAATAACCGTAACGGTGAGTGATTTAAACAAAGTTGTTCCCTTTTATACGGAAATTTTGCCATTTAAAGTTTTGGATACTTTTACAGTGGATGCCAAAACATCAGCCTTGTTATATAATCTACCCAAAAAGGAGTCCAAAGTAAAAATGGTGCGTTTGGGTTTGGGCGAACAAACTTTTGTCTTGCAAGAATTCCCAAATGCTTTACAGCAAAACCGTATTCCGGAAGATTCCAAAAGCAACGATTTGTGGTTTCAGCACATTGCCATCGTGGTTTCGGATATGGACAAGGCGTATGACATGCTCCGTAAAAACAGGGTAGCACACGTATCTACATCGCCTCAAACATTACCCGCCTACATTACCGCTGCAGCCGGCATCAAGGCGTTTTATTTCAGAGATCCGGATGACCACAATTTAGAAATCATTTATTTCCCACCGGGAAAAGGAAATCCGAAATGGCAAAAAAACAAAACACAAATTTTTCTAGGTATAGATCATTCCGCCATCGGAATTTCTGACACCCCAAAGCAACACGCTTTTTATGAGTCGCTCGGATTGAAACTTGCCGGGAAGAGCGAAAATTATGGTCCGGAGCAGGAACACCTCAATCAAATTTTTGGCGCACGATTAGAAATTTCTGGTCTTATGGCACAACAAGGCATTGGTATTGAATTTTTGGAATACATCGCGCCACCCGGAGGTAGAAAATATCCTGAAAACAGCAAGGCAACAGACCTTTGGCATTGGCATTCCGCGATTGAAGTGACAGATTTAGATTCAATTTATCAACAATTAAAAAATCAGGATATCGAGATCATTTCAAAAGAAATCGTCGATCTTAAAAATTCTAAACTCAACGCAGCTCGCGGTTTGATGATACGAGATTTGGATGGGCATGCTATTTTACTCTATCAACATTAATTGAAAAATAAATCATTAAAATTATACACATGGTACAAAAACCAAACAAACGACTTTTAGGCCAAACGGCCATCATCACGGGTGCGAATTCTGGAATAGGTGCTGCCATCGCCAAAGGATTGGGCATGGAAGGAGCAAACATCATCATCAATTATATCTCCAATCCGGAAGCAGCTGAAGAACTAGCACATGCCATTTGCACGGATGATCTCTGTGGTCGCGCCATTCCTTTTAAGGCTGATGTGAGCAAAGAAGACCAGGTGCAAGCCATGTTTCAAACGGCTATCAAAGAGTTTGGAACGGTAGATATTGTGGTTCCCAATGCAGGAATACAAGTGGATTATCCGTTGCATGAAATGCCTTTAAGTGCCTGGCAAAAAGTAATGGATGTAAACCTTACCGGCCATTTTCTCTGTGCACGGGAAGGGCTCAAAGAATTTATTCGCCGCGGAGCCAGACCGGAAGTTTCAAAAGCATTGGGGAAAATCATACACATCAGTTCGGTGCATGAGGTCATTCCTTGGGCCGGACACGCCAATTATGCCGCATCCAAAGGTGCCATCGTCATGTTGATGCAAAGCATTGCGCAAGAATATGCGCCCATGAAAGTTCGTGCCAACAGCATCGCACCGGGTGCCATCAGAACACCCATCAACAAAGAAGCTTGGGACACTCCTGAAGCTTTGGCAAAACTCAATCAATTGATTCCGTACAAACGCATCGGTGAACCCGAAGATATTGGATCGGCTGCCGTTTGGTTGGCTTCGGATGAATCGGATTACATCAACGGATCGACCATTTTTATCGATGGTGCCATGACCTGCTATCCCGGTTTCACAACAAACGGTTAATCAACTCCATTTTAAACCGAAGTAGCTACTTAAATCTTGCATTTGTCGGTATAATTTGAAAAACATTTAGATAAAAAATCAAAAAAATGAATATAGAACAGGAACGTTTAGACGTGCATTACAAAGGCGATAAAAATTGGCTGAAATGGGGACCATACCTCAGCGAACGCCAATGGGGAACGGTACGCGAAGATTACAGCGAACACGGCGAAGCTTGGGATTATTTTCCCCACGACCATGCACGAAGCCGCGTATATCGTTGGGGCGAAGATGGCTTAGCCGGGATTACGGACAGCCTTAATCGTCTCAATTTTGCCGTGGCACTTTGGAACGGCAAAGACCCGATTATTAAAGAACGTTTGTTCGGCCTCACAGGCCCGCAAGGCAATCACGCAGAGGATGTGAAAGAGTTGTATTATTACCTGGACAGCACGCCCACACATTCCTACATGAAACATTTGTACAAATATCCTCATGCGGCTTTTCCGTATGAACAATTGGTGCAGACCAACCGACATCGCTCTAAACAAGAAACTGAATTTGAAATCCTGGACACCGGCGTATTCGACAACCAAAAATACTTTGATGTCTACACGGAATACGCCAAAGCCAATGAAGAAGATTTGCTGATTAAAATAAGCGTACACAATCGAAGCGATGCCGACGCTCCCATTTCGGTATTGCCCAATCTGTGGTTTACCAATTTGTGGAGCTTTGGTCTTCAGAAAGAAAAGCCAGTTTTGGAATTAACAAAAACAGAAAAGGATTTTTCGGAGGTTAAAACGCATCATTCAAAATTAGGGGATTATTATTTCTATTTTGAAAATCCAAATCGGACACTTTTTGCCGAAAATGAAACCAATACGGAACGACTTTACGGCCAACCCAACGGCACTGACCGACCCAAAGACGCCATTAATGATGCGGTGGTTTCGGGCGATTATGCCAAATTTGAAGGGGTTACCAAGGGCACCAAGTTTTCCCCACTGTACGAAACAGTAGTTCCCGCCGGAAAATCGGTGGTATTTAAATTCAGGTTGTCTAAAACACAAGCAAAAACCAATCCGTTGAAAGCATCCTTTGATAAAGTATTCAAAGAAAGGCTTCAGGAGGCCGATGAATTTTACAAAACCTTTTCCAATCCGGAAACGCATGCTGATTTGGCGAACATTCAACGGCAGGCATTTGCAGGCATGTTGTGGTCCAAACAGTACTATTATATAGACATCCCACAATGGCTCAACGGAGATCCGGGTCAAGTACCACCGCCGGAAGCACGTAAAAATGGTCGAAATTCCGATTGGAAAACACTCAACAACCAAGATATTATTTCGATGCCCGACAAATGGGAATATCCTTGGTATGCCGCATGGGACTTGGCTTTTCATTGTGTACCGTTAGCTATGGTCGATGCCAATTTTGCCAAAGAACAACTCGTTTTATTCTTACG